>NZ_JBHLZP010000297.1:0-10397 GCF_042429965.1 Actinoallomurus acaciae | reverse complement strand
CACCGTGGCCGGGCTGGTCGACGAGCCCGTCGCGGCCGGTCTGGCCTTCGGCGTCACGCCGGGCGTCGTGGCACCGTGGCCGGGCTGGTCGACGAGCCCGTCGCGGCCGGTCTGGCCTTCGGCGTCACGCCGGGCGTCGTGGTGGTGTACGACCTGGGCGGCGGGACGCTCGAGGTGACCGTGATGGAGGTCGGCGACGAGGAGTCGCGGATCATCGCCACCGGCGGCGACCGCCGGCTCGGCGGCTTCGACTTCGACGCCCGGCTCATGGAGTACGCGGCCTCGGAGGTGCGGAAGCTGGCCGGGCCGGACCTGCTCGACGGCGGTCGCCGCCAGGCCGAGCTGCGGGAGCGGTGCGAGCAGGCCAAGCACGCGCTGAGCCGCGCGCTCCAGACGCGGCTGTTCCTCAGCGGGGCCGACCGGAGCTACACCGTCGAGGTCGGCCGCGATCGGTTCGAGCGGATGACGCAGGACCTCCTGGAGCGGACCGCGGCCGTCGTCGATGAGGTCCTCGGCCGGGCCGGCGTGGGCTGGGCGCGGGTCGACCGCATCCTGCTCGTCGGCGGATCGACGCGGATGCCGATGGTCCGGCGGATGATCGAACGGCGGCTCGGCGGCGCGGCGGACACGACGGTCGACCCGGATCAGGCGGTCGCCCTCGGCGCCGCGATCGCGGCCCGCGACCTGACCGCCGCCGATCGCCTGGCGGCCGGCCGCCCCCGCATGCTCCGCCACCGCGACGGGGAACTCCTCTGAGGGTCGCGGACCGTCCGTACGCCGACCGGATAATGGCGCCTGTGAACCGTGCGACGACGTGGTGGGCCACCCTTTCCCTCGCGATGAAGGCGACCCTGGCGGGGCTGCTGCTGTTCGCGCTCGCCCACCCGCACTGGGACCGCTTCGCGGCCAAGGCCATGGGCATCCGCGCGATGACCTATCCCCTCGCGGCGGTCCTCGTGCCCGTCGTCTGGCTGATCGTCCGCCGCGTGCGCGGGTCGGCCCGGTATCCGTGGGACGTGGACGCGCTGGTCGTCGCTCCGTTCGTCATCGACGTCGCGGGCAACGCCGCGAACCTCTACGACACCGTCACCTGGTTCGACGACTTCTGCCACTTCGCCAACTGGGCCCTGGTGAGCGCCGCGTTCGGCATCGCGCTGCGGCGGGGCCCGGCGCTGCCGCGGTGGATGCTGGCGTTCGCCTGCGCCGGTTTCGGCGCGATCGCGGCGATCCTGTGGGAGCTGGCCGAGTACGCCACGTTCATCATGAACACGAACGAGGTGATCGGCATCTACCGCGACACGATCGGCGACGAGGTGCTGGGCCTGTCCGGCGCGACGCTCGCCGGAGTGCTCATCGCCGTGCTCGGCCCGGCGCGTCCCGCACCGGCGGACGAGGCCGGGGGCACGGGCCATGGGGGCTACCGCCCGACGTGACCGGCGAAAAGGCCCGCCATCGCCAATGCCAGGACAACGCCGGCGAGCATCAGCACGCCCTCCGCGGCGCCGAGGGTCCGGCTCCAGGAGGAGGGCTGGCGGACCACGTCCGGAGACGGCCGTCGTGGCCGGCGGCTCATCCGGAGGCACCCGGCGACGAGCGCGGCCGCACCGGCGAACAGCACGGCCAGCACGACCGCGGCGAGGGCCGCGGACGTGCGCGCCAGCCCGATCAGGAGCAGCGCGAGACCCGTCGTCCCGGACAGCACCAGCACGTGACGCGCGACGTCGCCGTCGGCATCGCGTGCGCGGAGGAGAAGGATCGACGGGAGCACCGCGCACACCGCCCACCCGGGCCCGCCACCGGAGAAGGCCAGGATCCCGGCGGTGAGGGCACCGGTGACGCCGGTCGAGAGCGTCAGCCCGGCCAGGACTCCCATCGCCCGGTACGACCACGTGCCCTGCGGCTCGGGCGGCGCCTCTTCCAACCGCATCGGGACGTGCGGTGTCCGCGCCCTGACGCGCCGCACGATCCACTGGACGCTCCGCTGGACCGTCAGCACGCCGGTCGTGACGAGGGCCACGGCGGCCGCGACGGACAGCTCGGGCACGATGAGGCCGAGGCCGGTGGCGGCCGTGCCGGCCAGCGCGACGCCGGCCACCCCGGAGAACACCGGGACCAGACCGTCGGCGACCAGCGAGCAGGCCAGGGCCGTAGGCGCGAGCGCGGCCAGGCCCGTCAGCACGTGAAGCAGGTCGAGGTGGGCGAGGCCGGTGGTGTGGAGGCCGGTGGTGTGGAGGCCGGTGGTGTGGAGGCCCGCGGTGTGGCGGCCCGTGGTGTGGAGGCCGGACAGGAACGCGAGGGGGAGAGCGCCGAACCGGCAGGCGAGGCCGATGCCGGACGTCGACGGCCACCGCGCCGCGACGGCACCCAGGCCGAGGAGCACGAGGCCGAGCGCGCCGGCGACGGCCGTCACCGCGACCCAGGGGAATCCGCCGAGCAGCAGAACCGCCACGGCGGCGGCGGAGACGCCGCCCGTCACGCTCACCGCGAGGGCGGACAGCCACTTCGCCGGGCCGGGATCGGCGTCCTGCGGAGCGTCGGCGTCGCCGACGGAGAACTCGGGAAGCTGCCGTGTCGCCGGGCGCAGGTAGAGCACGTCGCCGTGGGTGAGACTGACCTGCGCGGGGGTCATGCCCGCGTCGATGGCCGTCTCGTCCAGGCGCTGGAGGATCCAGCCGTCGTGCTCCAATCCGGCTTCGGCGAGATCCCGGCCCGAGTAACTCAGGATCACCGGAAGGAGATCGGCGAACGGCACGTCGACCGGAAGGGCCATGTCGACCCGGCGCTGGGGCCCTTCGACCGTGACCCGGCACAGGTCCCCGTCTTCCGTAAGATCCACCAGGCCCTCGCATGCCGTTCTACTCATGACCGGGACCGCCGAACCGATGCGACGCGGGGCGGTCTGTTCCTAGACTGGCGGAAGTTGACTCGATAATCCAACGCATCGGGAGTGGTGGCTTGACGAGCACCGTCCTCGTCCGGCGCAAAGCGCGGCGAGTTCCTCCCACGTTGCCGCGGGGTGAATTCCCGCTCGATCCGCCTCCCGCGCTCCCGCGAACGGGCGGTACGGGTCTTCGTGACACGCTGACGTATCTCGCGCTGGTCGGCGGTTGCGCCGCGATGATCCTCATTCTGCTCGACGACCGGGCCGACCGCCTCCTGAAGGTCGCGGACTTCGTCCTGGCCCTGACGGTGATGCTCGCCCTCGCCGGGCAGATCGGCCGGACGAGTGCCCACGAGACATCGCGAGGCCTGCGTCCCGGCGCCGCCCGGCGCGACTACCTGCGCTACCTGCGTGAGACGCACACGAGGCTGAGCGAGATCGCCCGCGACCAGCGCTCCGCGCTGACCTGGATGAATCCGGCCCCGGAACGCCTGTGGTCGATCGTCAGGAGCTCGCGGCTCTGGGAGAGACGGCCGGGAGATTCGGATTTTGGCGTCGCCCGTTTCGGCACCGGCCGGCAGAAACTCGCGGTTCGGCTCGTCCCGCCGGAGAGCCGGTCGCCCGAGGAACTCGAACCGGTCAGCGCGGAATCTCTCCGCCGCCTGGTGCGGACCCATTCCGTCATGCCGGATCTTCCGGTCGGAATCGCTCTCCAGTCGTTCAGCCGAATCGTCCTGTCCGGAGAAAGAGACGCCGTGTGCGGCATGATCCGCGCGGCGGTCATGCAGCTCGCCGCATTCCATTCTCCCGATGATCTGCGGATATCCGTCTGCGCGTCGACGGACCGGATCCCGTACTGGGAATGGATCAAATGGCTTCCGCACGCGTTGCATCCGACGAGCCGTGACGCCGTCGGGCCGATCCGCCTCTTCGCCGAGAATCTCACCGATCTGGAGGATCTCCTCGCGTTCGATCTCGCCTACCGCCTCCGTTGGCGCGGGCACGGCGACGGTCTCGAGACCCCCCTGCACGTCGTCGTCCTGGACGGTGGTGTCGTCACGCCGAGTTCCTCCCTCGGCACCGAGGCCGTCGCCGGAGTGTGCGTCATCGACCTCAGCGGCACGACGAGCGGGGGATCGGCCGAGACGATCCTGCGGCTGGAGGTCTCCTACGACGAGGTCCGCACGCGTCAGGGCGACCAGACGAACGCGCCGGCGTGGACACCCGACCATGTCGGTTTTCCCCAGGCCGAGGCACTGGCCCGCCAGCTCGCGCCGTTGCGGGTCGGCTCGATGCGCACGACGAGCGAGGACCACGTCGCCGCGACCATGCCGCTGACGTCACTGCTCGGCGTGCAGGACGCCCACAGCGTCGACCCGGAGACCCTCTGGCGGTCGCGCGTACCGCGCAACCGGCTCCGGGTGCCCATCGGCGTGGACACCGACGGCCGTCCGGTCGAGCTCGACATCAAGGAGCCGGCTCAGGGCGGCGACGGCCCGCACGGCCTGGTCATCGGGGCGACCGGCTCCGGCAAGTCCGAGCTGCTGCGCACGCTCGTGCTCGGCCTGGCGATGACGCACTCCCCGGAGGTCATCAACTTCGTCCTCGTCGACTTCAAGGGCGCCGCCACATTCGCCGGCATGGAGCGGCTCCGGCACGTCGCGGCCGTCATCACCGGCCTGGAGGACGAGCTGCCGCTGGCCGACCGCATGTACGACGCGCTGCACGGCGAGATGATGCGGCGGCAGGAGCTCTTGCGGGCGGCCGGCAACCACGCCTCGGCGCGCGACTACGAGGCGGCGCGCGAGCGCGGCGCCCAGATCCCGGCGATGCCGACGCTCTTCGTGGTGCTGGACGAGTTCGCCGAACTGCTGTCGGCCAAGCCGGACTTCGCCGAGCTCTTCGTCATGATCGGCCGCCTCGGCCGGTCGCTCGGCGTGCACCTGCTGCTCGCGTCGCAACGTCTGGAGGAGGGCAAGCTCCGCGGCCTCGACACCCACCTGTCGTACCGCATCGGCCTGCGCACCTTCTCGACCATGGAGAGCCGCGTCGTCCTCGGTGTGCCCGACGCGTACCAGCTGCCCTCACAGCCCGGCAACGGCTACCTGAAGATCACCGACTCGATGGTCCGCTTCAAGGCGGCGAGCGTCTCCGGAGCCGATGATCCGCACCGGTCCGGAGCCCACGGCCCGGTGCGGCAGGGCCGCGGCGGCGCGTCGGCCGCACAGGTCGTGCCGTTCGGCACCGGTCGCGTCCCCCCGGAGGGCACCGAGGCGCCGGACTCGCAGCCGGTGCGGGACGGCGACGAGAAGAGCGTGCTCGACGTCGTCCTCGACCGGCTCGCCGGCCAGGGTCCGACGGCGCACCGGATCTGGCTGCCGCCGCTCGACGAGTCCCCGACGCTCGACCGGCTCCTGCCCCGCCTGCGCACCATCCCCGACCTCGGCCTGACCACGGCGGACTGGGAGGACCGCGGCCGGCTGGTGGCCGCGGTCGGCGTCGTCGACCGGCCGTTCGACCATCGTCGCGAGACGATGTGGCTGCGCCTGTCCGGCTCCGCCGGGCACGTCGCCGTGGTGGGCGGGCCGCAGGCCGGAAAGTCGACCGTGCTGCGGACGCTGATCGCCTCGCTGGCGCTGACCCACACGCCCCAGGAGGTGTGGATCTACTGCCTCGACCTCGGTGGCGGCGCCCTCGGCGGCCTCAGAGCGCTGCCGCACGTCGGGGGCGTGGCGGACCGGCTGGATCCCGACCGCGTCCACCGTACGGTCGCCGAGGTCGCCGCGATCCTCACCGAGCGGGAGCGCCGGTTCGCCGAGCTGGGCATCGACGGCATCGAGACGTACCGGCGGGTGCACCGCGAGGGGCTCGCCGACGTGTTCCTCGTGGTCGACGGCTGGTCCGGCGTACGCCAGGACTTCGAGCAGACAGAGACGATCATCGCCGACCTGGCGGTACGCGGCCTCGGCTACGGCATCCATCTCGTGGCCTCCGCGAATCGGTGGTTCGAGTTCCGGACGAACATCGGCGACCTGTTCGGCTCCCGCGTGGAGCTGAGGCTCGGCGACCCGGCCGACTCCGTGTTCAACCGGAGGGCGGCGGTCAACGTCCCGGAGCGACGGCCCGGCCGCGGGATCACCCACGAAGGCCTGCACTTCCTCGCCGCGCTTCCGCGGATCGACGGCGTGTCCGGAGCCGATGACCTCGCCGACGGTGTGGCGAACCTGGTCCACGCGGTGAGCGGGGCCTGGCGGGGCCCGGCCGCGCCGCAGGTCCGGATGCTGCCGGCGGTGCTCCCGTCGTCCGCGCTGCCGACGGCCGAGGAGACCGGGCGGCAGGTGCCGATCGGCATCGACGAGGACGAGCTGGCGCCGGTGCTGCTGGACTTCGGCGCCGCGCCGCACTTCCTGGTCATCGGCGAGAACGAATGCGGCAAGTCCAATCTTCTGCGGCTGATCGCCAACGCGCTCGTCGAGCGGTACACGCCGGAGGCGGCCCGGTTCATCGTCCTCGATTACCGCCGCAGCCTGCTGGAGGCGACCGACGGCGAGCACCGCATCGGTTACGCGGCATCGGCGTCGGGGGCGAAGACGCTCGTGCAGGACGTACGGGACGCGCTGGCGCGGCGGCTCCCGCCGACGGATCTCCCGCCGCAGGAGCTGCGGACCCGGTCCTGGTGGAAGGGGCCCGACCTGTTCGTGTTCGCCGACGACTACGACCTCGTGGCCACGTCGTCGGGCAACCCACTGGCGTCGCTGGCCGAGCTCCTCCCCAACGCACGCGACATCGGCCTGCACGTCATCGTGGCGCGCAGCAGCGGGGGCGCGGGCCGGGGCATGTTCGACCCGATCGTTCAGCGCATCACCGACATGGCGTCCCCCGCACTGATCATGTCGGGGAACAGGGACGAGGGCGTCCTCGCTGGCGTGCGACCCCGCCGGTTCCCGCCGGGCCGGGGCGTTCTCACCGATCGGCGGTCGGGTGCCCGGGTCGTCCAGACCGCCCTGTACTCCGGCGGCGAACTGGGCGGAGTCGGCCGCGCCCTCGAGACGCCCACCGACGAGTAGCCCGGACATGGCCTCCAGGGAGAGACTCACACCGATGCCCGGCAAGGAAGACGGCAACATCTGGTCCGGCCTGCCGAGGCTGGCGTGGCTCGTGACGCTGCTGCTCCCGCCTTCGGCCGTGGCCGCGCTGGCACACGGCCTCGTCCGCGAGCATCCGGTGATCGCCGTTCTCGCGGTCATCGCGTACTGGGCGGTGGTCACGGTCGGGCGGTTCGTCACCGGCATGGTCCGGGATCTGGTCCAGCGCCGGCGGACGTCCTGGATCGAGGGCGCCGACCGGGCGCTGGGCATAAGGCTCACGCGGTTCAAGGGGAAGTACCTCCACCACCTCGCGCGGAGCCTGCACAAGATCGACCAGAAGGGGCTGTCGACGCCCGGCTTCTACACGCCCGACCTCGACGACGTGTACATCGACGTGAGCCTGGCCGTCCGGGCACCGAACCAGATACGCGGCGACCTGCTCGCCGACGCCGCCTCGGAGTCGACCGAACGCCGCTCCATCACGGACTTCCTCGACGGGGTGACCCCGGCCGTCATCGCGATCGTCGGGGCGCCCGGCAGCGGGAAGACCACGCTGCTGAGGTACACCACGCGCCGGATCTGCCAACACCGCAAAGGGCGGCGGCGGACGATCCCGATCCTGCTGTACCTGCGCGACCACGTTCACACGGTCAGGGCCACACCGCGGATCGCGCTGGACAAGGTCGTGCATGAGGCGCTCGGCCGGCTCGCTCCCGACGAACCGCCCGGCTGGTTCGAACGGCAGATCCGCGATGGGAACTGCCTGGTGCTGCTGGACGGCCTCGACGAGGTCGCCTCCGAGGCGGACCGCCGGCGGGTCGCCGACTGGATCGAACTCCAGATCCGGGAGTACCCCGAGAACGACTACGTCATCACGTCGCGGCCCCGCGGCTATGAGGCCACGCCGATCGAGGGCGCCACCGTTCTGCAGACGCGGCGGTTCACCGACGAGCAGATGTCGCAGTTCATCAGTTCCTGGTACGCCACCATCGAACGCCACGCGTCCGGCGGGCAGAACGACGAGGTCCTGGCGCGCTCGGCCGAAGAAGGAGCGGAAGACCTCCGGAGGAGGCTGCGGGAGGCGCCCGGGCTGTACGAGCTGACCGCGAACCCGCTGCTGCTGACGATGATCGCCAACGTCCATCGCTTCCGTGGGTCCCTGCCGGGAAGCCGGTTCGATCTGTACAGCGAGATCTGCCAGGTCATGCTGTACCGGAGGCTGGAGGCCAAGAAGCTCGCGGTCGAGCCTCGCGGAGACCAGAAGGAGATGCTTCTGCGGGTGCTGGCCCTGGAGATGATGAAGCGCCGCGTACGCGATCTGACCAGGGCGGAGTGCCTCGCGATCCTCAAGCCCGCGGTGCGGCGCGTGTCCAGGGAGCTGTCTGCCGAGTCGTTCCTGGACGACGTCAGCATGAACGGCCTGGTCATCGAGCGGGAGAACAGCGTCTACGCCTTCACCCACTTCACCTTCCAGGAATACCTGGCCGCGGCGCGCCTGAAGGAGAAGGGCCTCGTCTCGGTGCTGGTCGACGCGGTGGACGACGACTGGTGGCGCGAATGCACGCTCCTCTACGCCGCTCGCTCCGACCCCGGCCCCATCATCGAGGCGTGTCTGCGCTCTCGCGGCCCGGCCGCGCTCGCCCTGGCCTTCTACTGTGCCGATGAGGCGGGCGAACTCGCCCCCGAGCTCCAGGACGAGCTGAACCACGTGCTGGAGCACGCCGACCCGGGCAGCGTCCAGCACACCCGGCTCGTCGCCAGCGTGCTGGTGGCGCGCCACCTGCACCAGCTCGTGTACGCCTCCAACGGAAGCCGTATCTGCGCCCTGCCCGTCAACTGGGAGATCTACGCGCTGTTCCTCCGGGACACGCAGGGGAGGCGGCGGCCGGACGCCGCGGCGACGCCGGGCACCGACCACGAGATCGCGCTGGGCACCCGCGCGAGCGACGCGGCCGCGTTCGTCGCCTGGGTGAACGACCTGCTCGGCGGTGACCTGTTCCACCGCCTGCCCACGCCGGAGGAGCTGGGCGACCGCAGGGTGCAGCGGATCATCCGCCGTACGGGCGTCTGCTACTGGACGCAGCCAGCCGCGTACGGAGCGAGCCCGGTGCTCTGGATACCGGAGGGAACACCTCATCCGGGCTCCGTGGAGGGCGGCCTGCTCCGTGAGGACGTCATCGCGGATCTCCGCCGTCGGACGCCGGCCCTCATCGCGATCTTCCTGGTGCGCGCGAAGTCGTCCGTAGGCGTCCTCCTCCGCCTCCTCGACACCGCCCCCGACCCCGGTCTCGACCGGGCCCTGGCCCAGCTCACGGACCTCGCGGCCGCCCTCAACACGGCGTTGGCCAACAGTCTCGTGCGCGCCTTCGACATCGGCCTCAACCTGGAGTTCGGCCTGAACCGCGACAGCGCGAGGATCCGGGAGGTCGTCAACCAGCTGAGCGCGGAGATGCCCCGCGAGGCCATCCCGGAGTTCGTCCGCGAGCTGGCCTGGGGGCTGGTGACCGACCTCACGACGGGCCTCGGACTCGCGCCCCGGGACGAGTCGCCGTACCTGGGGGACCTGGACCGCATTCGCGGCGCGCTGCTCGCCCTCCGGCACGATCTGGAACGCGACCGGCGCAGGTCCGCGCGCACGCGAGACCTCGCCCGCGACCACGCGAGCGCGCGCGACCGCGTTCACGATCTCGCGATCGGCCGGGCGCTCTCCCAGAGCCTCTCGCGCAGTCTGCTGCGCGACCACCGCCGCCCGGAGGCCGTCGTCGACGGCTTCGCGGAGCAGTTCGCGGCCACCGCGCGCATCGGCGACACCGGCTTCACGGTGTCGCCGGACGGCGGCCACCGGATGGTCACGGACGCCGTCGCGGAGATCCAGGGCCTTCTCCTGAAGGCGCCGAACCTCCTGCCGTCGACACTCTGGGCGGCGGAGATGGCCAAGACGCTCGAACGGGTGGCCACGCCGGCCTTCGACCGGAGCGAGGACCTCACCGACGCGACGGCCACCGCGATCCGCCTCGGCGCGCTCTGCCTCGCCGTCGAGGCCGACATCCGGCGGAGAACCGGTCTGGGCGACCTGTTCCGGCACATCGCGGCCGGCGCCACCTGGCTGGAACGGCGGCGCACGGGCCGCTCCAACGCCGCCGAGGCGATCGTCATCGCGAGCGACTGACGCTCCGGCCGCGGCCGCGCGGCCCGGTGTCGTGAGGGTGTGCGGTACGTCGCCGCGCGGTGATCGGCCCGGCGTCGCGGAGAGCGCTCGCGTGCCGTCGGAGTTCGATGGTGGTGCGACGGCTCGCAGGATCGAGGCGCGGATGTCGGCGAGCGAGCGACCGGAGCCGTAGGCTTTTCCCGCCGCTCCGCCGCTCCGGCGTCCCGGCGTCCCGGCGTCCCGGCGTCCCGGCGTCCCGGCGTCCCGGCGTCCCGGCGTC
>NZ_JBHLZP010000296.1:0-10457 GCF_042429965.1 Actinoallomurus acaciae | reverse complement strand
CCGCCGTACGCAGCCGGGGCCGGTTCACCCGCAACTCCGTCGTCCAGCCCAGCGCCGCCGACTGGGCGACCGTGCTCCTGGCGGCGCTGCGCCGCCGGCTGGCCGCGCTGGAGTCCGCGCCGGAGCGGGCGCCGCGTCTGGTGTTCTTCCAGCACGACGAGGTGATGGTGCATGCGCCGGAGCGGCACGCCGAGGCGGTGGTCGCCGTCATCCGCGACTCCGCCGCCGAGGCCCGCCGTCTGGTGTTCGGCGACACCCCGGTCCGCTTCCCGATGGAGGCCGTCGCGGTCGCCTGCTACGCCGACGCCAAGTAGCCAGGTAGGGGCCGCCCGGCGAACCCGCGGCCCGGGTCAGCTCGCGCGGACCGGGTTCCACGACGGCCGGGAGTTCAGCGCCTCCACGTCCACGTCCGTCGTACGCCGCCAGCCCTCCCGCAACGCGGTCAGCTCCTCGGCGGTCAGTACGTCCGCGATGTCGGTGAAGCCGTCCGGCGCGCGCTCGGCGACGACGTCCAGGATGCGGTCGGCGGCCATGTCGCGGCACGCCCGCACCACCGCGTTGGCGTCGTCGATGCGCGCCTTCTCGTACGCCTTCAGCCCCTCGGCGGGGTCGTCGTAGCGGGACAGCTCCAGCGCGAGCACCCGTGCGTCGATGACGGCCAGCGACCCGCCGTTCGCGCCGACCGGGTACATCGGGTGGGCGGCGTCGCCGACCAGCGTCACCCGGCCGCGGCTCCACCACGGCAGCGGGTCCCGGTCCACCATCGGGTACTCCAGGATCTGCGGTGACTCCGCGATCAGCGCGGGCACGTCCAGCCAGCCCAGCCGCCAGTCGGCGAAGTACGGCAGCACGTCCTCGACCCGGCCCTCGCGCGTCCAGTCGGCGGTGGTGGTCTCGACCCGGGTCTCGGGGGAGACCCGGACCTCCGCCACCCAGTTCACCAGCGCCCGGCCGCGGTCCTCGGCCGGCTTGGAGATCGGGTAGCACACGAGCCGGCCGAAGCGGTGCGCACCGGCGACGATCATGGTGCGGCCGGTGAGGTACGGGTCGGTCTCGGCGATGCCGCGCCACATGCGGATGCCGTTCCACAGCGGGGCGCCCTCGCCGGGGTGCAACCGGCGGCGTACGGCCGAGGAGAGCCCGTCGGCGCCGATCAGGACGTCCGCGCGCAGGGTCACCGGCGCGCCGCCCGTACGCGCGTGCAGGCGCACCTCGACGCCGTCGGCGTCCTCGGCGAACGAATCGAACACGAGGCCGGTCCGTACGGCCCCGGGGCCCAGCCGCTCCACCGCCGCGTCGAGCAGCAGCATCTGGAGCTCGCCGCGGTGGATGGAGTACTGCGGCCAGTTGTATCCGGCGTGCCGGCCGCGGGCGTTGGCGATGATCTCGTTCGCGTGCCGGTCCATGCGGAGCATCTCCCGGGTCGGGATCCCGGTCGCCTCCAGTGCGTCGCCGAGCCCCAGCTCGGTCAGCTCACGTACGGCGTGCGGCTGGAGGTTGATGCCGACGCCGAGCGGCAGCAGGTCGCGTACCGCGTCGACCACGATCACCTCGGCGCCTGCGGCGTGCAGGCTCAGTGCCGACGTCAGACCGCTGATGCCGGCACCGACGATGAGGGCCTCCAAGGGTCAGGAGGCGGGCACGGCGTTGTCGCGGACGAGACGCCCGACCTCCGAGCGCAGGTGGACGAACTCCGGGAGCTCGCGCGTCTCGATGCGGTCGCGTTCGGCGGGCAGCCCGACGTCGAGGTCGGCCATGACCCGGCCGGGGGAGCGGCCCATGACGAGGACGCGATCGCTGACGTAGACGCTCTCGTCGATGTCGTGGGTGACGAGGAGGATCATCATGTCGCTCGCCGAGTGCGCGCGCAGGAGCAGGTCCTCCAGGTCCTCACGCGTCTGGGCGTCCACCGAGCCGAACGGCTCGTCCATCAGCAGCAGCGTCGGGCGGTAGGCCAGCGCCCGCGCGATGGCGACGCGTTGTTGCATGCCGCCGGAGAGCTGCCAGGGGAACTTCCCGGCCGCGTCGGCCAAGCCGACCTCCTCCAGCGCCTCCTGCGCGGCGGCGCGGCGGGCGGCCTTGCCCAGCCCGCGGCGGCGGAGGGGGAAGGTCACGTTGTCCCGTACCGACAGCCAGGGCAGCAGGGAGCGGGAGTAGTCCTGGAACACGACGGCGAGGTCGTCGGGCACGCCGTTCACGGACCGGCCGGAGAGCCGGATCTCCCCGGTGGTCGGGGTGATCAGCCCGGCGACGGCGCGCAGGAGCGTGGATTTCCCGCAGCCGGACTTGCCCACGATGCTGACGAGCTCGTTCTCGCCGACTTCGAACGAAACATCGTCCAGAGCCGTCTGTTCCCCGTACGTGTGAGTGAGTTTCAGCACTTCAAGCACGATTATGAACCCCACAGCTCCGAGTAACGGAAGCGCCAATAATAACGTAGCTCCGGCAAGTGCGACATAGGCGACGCATCATGCGATGCAAGTCTCATGCCGCCGGCCGGATACGACAGATCACCTTACGGAGGCCGTCAAGCGCGCCCTGACGGCGGAGGCCGGCCGTCCCGCGGGGAGTGAGTGCGGAACGGCCGGCGACGACGTGCGCGAACGCCCGGGAAGGTGTTACAGGACGCCGGAGACGTCGTAGTGCTGCTTGATGGCGCCGAGCTCGGTCATGAGGTCGGCGACCCGCTGCAACCGCGTCTTGCTCAGTGACGCTGGGTACGTGCCGAGGGTGATGGTCTGCGCCACCTGCGGCGAAAGGCCCTTGACGTAGGTCGGCAGGATCTGCCCGACCTGGTTTCGGTCGGTCGCCGCCGTCTGTGCCTTGGCCATGGCCCGCTGGAAGGCCGCGACGGTCTTAGGGTTCTGCTTCGCGAACTTCTGCGATGTGAGGTAACCGCCGACCGGAAGGTCGGCCGTCGGACCACTCATCGTGTCCAGGATCACGCGGGCGCCGAACTTCTGCTGTGACTGGCTCAGGAAGGGCTCAGTCATGAAGGCGGCGTCGATCGAGTGGTTCTGAAGCGCCGCCGGCATGTTCGGGTACTGGATCTCGACGAGATGAACCTGGTCGGGGGTGACTCCCTGGTTTTTCAGCGCCGCGTCGGTCAGCAGCGACGGGAAGCCCTTCGTATTGATGAGACCGATCTTCTTGCCGACGAGTTGCTTCGCGTTGTGAATGGGGGAGTTCGGCAACGTGATCAAGGGGTACAGATTGCTGCGGCCCTGGTAGCCGTCGGTCACGACCTTGACCTTTACGCCCTGGGTCGCCGCCTGGACGATCGGGATGTAGGAGCTGTAGGAGAAGTCCACTCCGCCCGACATGACCCGAGAAATCGTCTCAGAGCCATTGGCCAGAATGGTGGGGGTGACATTGAGGCCTTCGGCCTTGAAGTAGCCCTTGCTGCGTGCCAGGTAAACGGTCGCCGCGTCCGGGATCGGGAGAACACCCACCTTGATGTCGGTCTTCTCCGGCCCGCTCGAACTCTTGGACGAATCCGACCCGCCACAGGCGGTGAAAGCCGACACGGCAAGCAGGGTAAGGGCTGTCGCATAAGTCCAGCGACGGATTTTCATGAAGCTCCTCGAGAGGGATTTCGCGCTAGACCCTCAGTCGGCGTGCGCAGGGGAGGGGGCAGGCGTGGACCACCGGCTTCAGGTCCTGAAGTTAACAGCCGGGCCAGAGTATAGGCCTGCAACATCGGTATGTCTGGGCACCATCTGTAAATTTGGTAACAGATGCGGACGTTCAGGACGTTCGTCACAGAGAGTGCGCAAAGGATGCGCGGAGTGTGGCATTGGTCACGTTTTTGTCACGGTCGGGAAGCCGGCCTGTCATGAGGGAGTCACGGGACAAGTCACCCCTATTCGGATGAATCGGGTGCTATAGCATCCGAGGCGCACTGAAGGGCCGTCAGCGAACCCAGCAGTTCCGCGGCCCGGCCCGCGCGCGGGCCGGAGGCTCGGCCACGGCGCGCGCCGGACCGGTACGGCCGTCGGCATCCCAGGAAAAGAGGGTCATGTTCCCAGTCCCACCGATCCCTGTCCCGACGTCGGCCCGCCCGGCGACGCACCCTCACGAAGTCCGGGCGGACCGGTCCGCGCCGGCCGCCGGGAGAGCGGCGTGACGGGCGCGGGCCGCAGCGGCGGGCGCGCCGTACTGGAGACCCTGCGCGCCTGGGGCGTGCGCCGCGTCTTCACCTGCCCGGGGAGCACCGAGGCGGCCTTCCTCGACGCGACGCTGGATCATCCGGACTTCGAGGTCGTCCTTACCCCGCACGAGTCCATCGCCGTCTCGGCGGCCGACGGCTACGCGCGCGCCACCGGCGAGCCCGCCGTCGCGTACCTGCACACGCACGTCGGCCTGGCCAACAGCCTCGGCCACCTGAACGCCGCGCGGCTCGCCCACTCTCCGGTGGTCGTGCTCACCGGCCTCAAGCCCGCGCTCCTCCAGTCGCACCGCAGCTTCACGTGCGTCCCGGACACCGGCCGCCTGGTCGAGCCCTACGTTCGCGCGCAGTGGCAGTCACTGCGGACCGAGGACATCCCCGCGGATCTGAACCGCGCCTTCCGCCTGGCGCTCACCGAGCCGGCCGGGCCGACGTGGGTGGGCCTGTCGCAGGACCTGATGAACGACACCTGCACCGCCCCGGTGCCGGACCCGCAGCGGTACCGCCCCCGTGCGCGTACCGCCCCGGACCCGGAGCTGATCCGCGAGGCGGCCGGGCTGCTGGCCTCCGCCACGAGCCCGCTGCTCGTGGCCGGGGCGGAGGTCGCCCGGCACGGCGCGGTCGGTGACCTGGTCCTGCTCGGCGAGCTGCTCGGCGTGCCCGTGGTCAACGAGGACCGGCGGACCTACGAGCGGCCGGGCTTCCCGATGTCCCACCCGAACTTCGCCGGTCTGTACGACGCCCGGCGCGCGACCGTGCGCGACAGCGACGTGATCGTCTTCGCCGGTTGCCGCTGCTTCACCGAGTTCGAGGTGCCGGTCGGGCCCGACGTGCCCGAGGGCGCCCGCGTCGTCCACATCCATTCCGACGCCGCCGAGATCGGCCACATCTACGGCGTGGACACCGGCATCGTCGCCGATGAGGGGCTGGCGCTGTCCGCGTTGCTCGAGGCGCTCCCGCAGGACGGCCTGGCCGCGCGGGCCGGCCGGGTGGACGAGGCGCGCGGGGAGTACCTCGCCGACACCGGTCCGCTGCCGCCGGAGCGGGACGACGTCGAGAACGTCGCCGCGGTGGCCGACGCGCTCGCCGAGCAGGTCGGGGAGAACACGACCGTCGTCGGCGACGCGACGACCACCGGGGCGATCCTCCTGCGGCGGCTCCCGCAGAACCCGCCGCACCAGCACTACACGACCTCTTCCGGGTCGCTCGGCTGGGCGATGGGCGCCGCGCTCGGCATCAAGCTCGGGCTGCCCGAGCGCGATGTGGTGGCCGTCCTGGGCGACGGAGCGTTCCAGTTCGGTCCCCAGGGACTCTGGGTGGCCGCCCGCTACCAGATCCCGGTGACGTACGTCGTGATCAACAACGAGTCGTACGCGGCCGTGGCGGCCGCCCTGCGGCGGTACGGCGGGACCGCGGTCGAGCGTGGCGAGTTCCCGGGCAAGGACCTGTCCGGCGTCGACGTGGCCGCGATCGCCCGCGGGTACGGCGTGTTCGGCCAGCGCATCCACGACGCCGCCGAGCTCGGCGCGGCGATGGCCAAGGCGCGCGCGCACCCGGGCCCGTCGCTGATCGAGGTCATGACCGACCCCGACTATCTCGGCCCCTGATCGCCCCGAACCGGCAAGGAGCGGCCCGCCGGAGACCGGCGGGCCGCTTCCGTTGTTCCGGGACCTACGGATCCGTGCGGCGGGCGCCGCGGTGCCAGGAGAGGAGACGCCGCTCCACCCAGAGCAGCAGCGCGTTGAGCGTGTACCCGAGGATGCCGAGCAGCACGATGGCCGACCACATGTCCGGCAGCTGGAAGGAGTCCTTGGCGGTGTAGAGCGTGTAGCCGATGCCGTTCGTGCCGCCGACCATCTCCGAGATCACCATCAAGATGATCGACATCGACAGGCTGACCCGCAGGCCCGCGAAGATCTTCGGTGCGGCGGAGGGCATGATGATCAGACGGAAGCGCTCGAACCGGGTGAGTGCGAACACGCGCGACAGGTCCATCTGCACCGGCTCGACCGAGCGCGCCCCGTCGATCGAGTTCAGCAGGATCGGCCAGAGCACCCCGAAGACGATCACCGCGAGCCGCATCGTCAGGCCGAGTTTGAACAAGACGATGAACACCGGGATCAGCGCGGGCGACGGGATGGCGCGGAAGAACTGGATCAGCGGGTCGACGTAGTCGAGCAGCCGCCGTGACCGCCCGAGCAGCACGCCCAGCCCGACCCCGAACACCACCGCGATGCCCCAGCCGGCGAGCATCCGCCCGATGCTGGGCAGGATGTTCCCGGTGGCCGCCGGCGTGAGGAAGAGGTGGCTCGCCGGGCCGGTCAGCCACAGCTCGTACATCCGCTTGGCGATCGTCGTCGGGGCGGGGAAGAAGATCTTGTCGTCCTCGGGCACCGCGACGTACGTCGCGAGCTGCCAGAGCGCGACCGCCACGGCGAAGACGATCCACCGCAGGAGCAGACCCGTCGGCCCGGACCGGCCGAACGGCCGGGTCCTGCGCGACGCGGCCGCGACGGGCGCGGTCGTGGTGGGGGCGGTCATGAGGCCCTCCCGAGACGCTCGAAGTGCCAGCGGAACAGACGCCGTTCCAGGGCGCGCATGGCGAGGTCGATGAGGAACCCGAGGAGGCCCGCGATCCCCGCCGCCGCGAAGACGACGTCGGCCTGGCCGGCGTTGGCGCTCGCGTTGAGGATGAAGATGCCGATGCCGTGCTCCCCGCCGCCCGAGATCAGCTCGGTGCTGATGGTCACGATGAGGGCGATCGAGGACGCCACGCGAATTCCCGTCGCCACGAACGGCGCGACGCTCGGCAACGCGACACGGGTGAGGATGACGAGCCGGCCCATTCCGAACGACCGCGCCATCTCGCGGGGAACCGGGTCGACGTCGCCCACCGCGTAGATCGTGTTGATGAGGATCGGCCAGACCGCTGCGTACGCCGCCAGCGTCTGCTCGATCTGCGCCTGTTCGGCGATCATCAAAATGACGAGCGGGATCAGCGCCACCGCCGGGATCGGCCGCAGGAACTCGATGAGCATCCGGACCGCGGAGTTCACGAACGGCAGGCTGCCGAGCAGGAGGCCGACGGGCACCGCGATCACGGCCGCGATGAGCAGCCCCACGGCCCACGCGGTGAGCGTCCAGCCGACGTCGTGGAGGAACCCGCCGTTCACGATGAGCCGGGCGGCCCGCGCCAGCACGGCGGATGACGGCGGCAGGTAGGAACGGTCGACGAGGCCGATCCGGCCGATCACCTCACCGATCAGGAGGAAGACCAGGACCCCGACGACGCCGCGGACGATCCGGCCTGCTCGTGGTTGCTTTTTCTCATTTCGCTGGCCCGCGGCGCGGATGCGACTACCTGCAATCGAATCCGTCGCCGGGACCGGTGTCCTGACACTGCGGTCAGCCAATGCTCACTCCCTGGACGGCCGTGGTTACCGGCCTGACGTGCGCGGAATGTGGCAACGCGCCGCGGAACGGCGCCGTCCTGCCGACGTAGCGTTCGGAGCCGCCTTGGGCCTGACGGTGGGGAGAACCTATCGTAAAGACGTGATACGGGCCTTCCGGCATTGATTGACCTGGTCGGGGCTGGTTACTTTCTGTAGTGCGGTGGTGTGCCATCTGTGTTCCGGACCGTCCGCTGCCCGTGAACGGCGAATGAGCGCCCATATTGATGACCGGTGAGTCGTCGCCGAGAAACTCTCCGTGACCATTGCTCTCGGTTCGATCTCTTCCGGAGCGAGGTCTCGTCCACTACTTGCCGTAGAGCACGCGCGGCGGCAATGATGTTGGCCGCAAATCAGTCGGTGCCCACCTTCAGGGCAGGATGATGCAGAAAGCAGAGAAATTTAGATAGGTGGGACATAGGATCGCCTCGGATATATACAGATGGTTCGTTTTGGGAAGCGAGACCACTCTGTGTAGGCGAAACCGTGCTCGGCCGGCGGACCTGCCTCCCGTCGATCGATCGCATCGTCCGGCAGGCCCGACACGGTTCGATCCGGTGAGACGCAGCGGAAGGTAGTGTGGACAGCGACGGAGATCGGACGCGGCAGAGCGCCGCGGACACATCCCAACCCGTGGACGAGGCCCCGAGCCGCCCCAAACGGCGACTCGCGGGGCGTTTCGCCCTACGCAACTGGAAGGTGTCCGCTCGGCTCGTCGCGCTCATCGTCATCCCGACCATCGTGGCCGGCGCGCTTGCGGGCCTGCGCGTCAACAGCGCCCTGGCGAACGCGTCGACGTTCGGCCGAATCGAGCGGCTGGCCGCACTGGGTGACAAGCTGAGCGTGCTGACGCACGCGCTCGAGGCCGAGCGCGACACGACGGCCCTATATGTGGCCTCTTCCGGGAAGAGCGCGAGCAAGGACGACCTGCAGCGCGTCGAGGGGCAGGCGGACTCGGCCGTCCAGGGGGTGCGCGCCCAGGCCAGCGGCATCGACGGCTCCTATCCGAGCCAGACCCGGACCCAGGTGCGCGACATCCTGAACCGGCTGAACCAGCTGGCCGGCCTGCGGGCGGAGGCGACACAGACCAAGCTCCCGCCGGACGCGACGATCGACAAGTACAGCGAGTTCATCACGGACCTGCTGAACTTCGACGACAAGATCGCCCAGGACGGCTCGAACTCCGACCTCGACGACGCCGCCCGCGCGCTCGACACGCTGGCCGCGGCCAAGGAGGACTCCTCCAGGGAACGGGGCTTCCTCGCGGTGGCGCTGGCGACCCATGGGTTCCAGCCCGACGCGTTCAACGAGTTCCAGTCCGCGCGCAGCCAGCGTGACACCGACATCGCGGCCTTCCAGGCGTCCGCGACACCGGCGCTCGCGCAGCTCTACTCCGACACGGTCGCCGGGCCCGAGGTCGACCAGGCGGAGCTGATCCGCCAGCAGGCGGTGACGCAGGCGAGCAAGTCGGCCGACCTGTCGCTCGCCGGCATGGGCGTCAACGCCGACCCGCGCAAGTGGTTCAACGACATGACCGTGCGCTCGGACAAGATGCGCGCGGTCGAGGACCAGGTCGTCCACAACCTGCTGAGCAAGAGCCACAGCCTGAAGAGCCAGGCGCAGCGGTCGGCGATGCTGATCGGCGGCCTGCTGCTCGTCGTCCTGCTGCTCGTGATCCTCGCGGTCGTCATCGTCGCCCAGTCGCTGGTCCGGCCGTTGCGCCGGCTGCGAGGAGGCGCGTTGGAGGTGGCCGGCTCCCGGCTGCCCGACTTCGTCCGCCGGCTGCGCGAGCCGGACGTCGAACAGGTCGGCTTCGACGTCGAGCCGATCGAGGTCGACTCCACCGACGAGATCGGTGAGGTCGCGCGGGCCTTCGACGAGGTCCACCGCGAGGCGGTACGCCTGGCCTCCAACGAGGCCATGCTGCGGGGCAACGTCAACGCGATGTTCGTCAACCTCTCCCGGCGGAGCCAGTCGCTGATCGAGCGCCAGCTGCGCCTCATCGAGGACCTCGAACAGAGCGAGCAGGACTCCGGCCGGCTGGACAGCCTCTTCAAGCTCGACCACCTGGCGACCCGCATGCGCCGCAACTGTGAGAACCTCCTGGTCCTCGGCGGTCAGGAGCAGGCACGGCGGTGGAACAAGCCGGTCGCGCTCGTGGACATCGTCCGCGCGTCCCTGTCCGAGGTCGAGCAGTACGAGCGGATCACGCTGCGGATCCAGGACGAGGTCTCGGTGAACGGCCGGGTCGTCAACGACCTGGTCCACCTCGTGGCGGAGCTGGTGGAGAACTCCACCTCCTTCTCGCCCGAGCACACGAAGGTGGCGGTGTCGGGACACCTGCTCAGCGGAGGCGGGGCCATGCTCCAGATCTCCGACAGCGGGGTCGGCATGTCGCCGGAGGAGCTCGAAGAGGCCAACTGGCGGCTGGCCAACCCGCCGACGATCGACGTGTCGGTCTCCCGGCGCATGGGCCTGTTCGTGGTCGGCCGTCTCGCCCAGCGGCACGGCATCCGGGTCGAGCTGCGCGCCGCGCTGTCCGGCGGTCTGACCGCGTTCGTCATCCTCGCGCCGAACACGATCATGCAGGACCCCGGGAAGATGCGTCCGCAGCGGCTCGACTCGTTCGGCGGACCGTCGCTGGACCGCGGCCCGGTCTCGCCGGTGCAGCCCCTGCAGCCGGTCCAGCCCGTGCAGCCCCTTCAGCCGCCGACCGTCCGCGGTGAGATCGACCGGTCGGAGGAGACCGGACGGCCCGGTCCGGGCGGACGGCCGGGTGAGAGCGGGCGGCCGCCCGTGCCGGACACGCCGCGCGAGCCGCTGCGGTCCCACGGCACGCC
>NZ_JBHLZP010000295.1:0-10511 GCF_042429965.1 Actinoallomurus acaciae | reverse complement strand
CCGGCGGGGCGGGCCTCGTCCGGCGCTCCCCGCCGCGGATCACGGTGTCGCGGCTCGGCGGCGACGCCGCCGCCCTGGGCGCGGCGTCCCTCGTCGTGGAACGGGTCCTGGACGACCCCGCGCTGCTGGTGACCAGGTGTTGACGCCCCCGGGCCGGGAGCCCGGCCGCTATCGGCCGATCAGCTCGCGCCAGCGGTGCTGGGCGACGTCGGACCACTCGGTGTGCCGCTCGGCGAACAGCCGGCGCGCCTGGTCGCCGATCCAGCCCTCGGGCAGCAACGCGGTCGGCAGGCGCGGATCGAGGAACGGGAACCGGCGCCACTCGTGCACGAGGCGCGTCTGGGCGAGCATCGTGTCGTGCACCGAGGCGGGCTCCAGCTCGCCGAACGTCTCGACGAACCCGGCGTACTGCGCGGCGACGGCGTCGAGGTCCCACGCCCGGCGCACCATCTCCCGCTCGCTGCCGACCGCGGCGAACCGCGCGGTGAACGACATGGCGCCCTGGTCGAGGCCGAGCCCCTGCACGACCGACAGGACCTCCGGCTCGCGCGACGGTATCGGCGAGATCCACATGCCCGGGCCCGGCGAGCCGAAGCCCGCCCAGGTCAGCTTCGTACGGAGCCGGTGCCGGAGCCGGCGCTTGGACTCGGGCACCGAGACGTACAGGATCAGCCAGACGCCGTCCCAGACGGGCGGCGGTGTGCCGAAGGCGTAGATGCGCTCGGCGCCCTCGGTGAGCAGCCGCCGGCCGGACGGCGTCAGGGACCAGCGGACGCTGCGCCCCACACGCTCGGAGGACAGCCACCCGTCGCCGGCGGTGCGTGCGAGGGCCTGGCGCGCCGACTTCTCCTCCACGCCGAGACTGTCGAGCACCTCGACGATCGTGGCGGTCCAGACCGGGCTCTCCTGCGGCATGACGAACTCGCCGAGGACGGTCAGCAGCAGGGAACGCGCGCTCGTCTCACCCACCGCGTGGCGCCGGGTCAAGGTGGGGCGAGTGGCGGTCACCCATGTCACTCTACAGACGCGTGTTGCATCATGGCCCGGAAGTAAAAACCCATTGTCAAGAAACGGACGGCTTCGTGCTCGATGGTCACGTTCTCGTCGATGCCCACACACATCCGGCGCGGCTGGCGACGCTGAAGCGCGCCTGGCACGACTGGGCGGCCGACTTCGGCGACGCCGATGCGCTGGGCCGGGTGTACGACGCGGAGGGCGCCGTGGTGCCCGCGCGGTTCGGCGAGCTGCTGGACGCCGAGGGCGTCGACGTCGTGCTCATGTTCAGCGAGTACAGCCCGAAGGCGACCGGGATCCAGCCCATCGAGGACCTGTTGCCGCTGGCCGCCCACGACCCGGCGCGCATGCGCCTCGTCGCCAACCTCAACCCCCACCTGCACTTCCCGGTCGCGGAGGAGGTCGAGCGTCAACTCGGCCTCGGCGCCGTCGCGCTGAAGCTGCACCCGGTGCACGGCGGTTTCCCGGCCAACGAGCGCGCGCTGTACCCGGCGTACGAGGTGTGCCGCGACCGCGGCGTGCCGGTCGTCGTGCACTGCGGCACGAGCAGCTTCCCCGGGTCGATGAACGGCTACGCCGACCCGGTGCTGCTCGATGAGGTGCTGCGGGACTTCCCGACGCTGAACCTCGTCCTCGCCCACGGCGGACGCGGCTGGTGGTACGACGCGGCGGCCTTCCTGGCCCTGTCCCGCGAGACGGTGTGGATCGAGCTCTCGGGCCTGCCCCCGAGACGGCTGCCCGAGTACTACGCGCGACACGACTTCGCCCGGCTGAGCCGCCGCTTCATCTTCGGCACCGACTGGCCGGGAGTCCCGGGGATCGCGTCGAACGCCCGCGCGGTCGCCGACCTGTGCCCGGACGAGGAGACCGCCGCCCTGGCTCTGGGCGGCAACGCCCTGCGCGTCTACCACCTCGACTGACAGCGAGGATGTAGGTGAGCGCCTCCCGGTGAGGTCATCGCCCGGATGGTGCGTGCCGATGCCCAGGCCGCGGCCCGTGCCGCGCTCGCTCAGGTCCGTACCGGAGTGCCCAAGCATCGCGATGGGCGGGTCGAGGCGCTGCGGAACCTGCGGGTCGCCCGCCGTAGCGCCATCACCGGGCGCGCTACCGCTCAGCGTCGGATCAAGGCGCTGGTCGTGACCGCGCCTGAGCAGGTCCGTGCTCAGCTGCGTGGCCTGTCCACCGGCGAGCTGATCGCCGTCTGTGCGGCGCTGCGGCCCGATCGCGGCAGGTGCGACGATCCGGCGGTGGCGGTCAAGACCACGTTGCGTAGGCTGGCCAGCCGTGCCGTGCGGCGTGGCACCGTTACCGGCGGCCTCTTCTGGCAAGACCGACCGGCACCGCCTCAACCACGGCGGGGACGGCGACGCCAACCGCGCGCTGTGGCGAATCGCGATCACCCGCATGGCCACTGACCCGAGCACCCGCACCTACGTGCAACGACGCACCAAGCATGGCAAGGACAGGCAAGAGATCATCCGCTTGACGAACCATAGGAGCATCCGGCGACCCGCCGCGGGGAGATGCCGACGGGTCAGACGCGGCGCCAGCGTGCCTCGCAGAAGGAGTACACGCCGAACACGATGAGGCCGAGTGCGATCAGGACCAGCAGCCCCGGCCCGGCCCCGGTGTGTGCGAACTGCCGCAGCGTGCCGTCCACGCCCTTGGCCTTGTCCGGGTCGAACGTGATGGCCGCGTAGGCGATGAACACGCCCGCCGCCGCGTAGACGAGCGCGCGGGTGGACTTGCCGACGACGCCGACCGTCGTGACCGCCTTGCGGACCCCGGGGCTCATCTGATGGGTGTTGAGCTTCTTCTCGAACCTGGTCCGGACGGCGGCGACGGCGATGCCGACGCCGATGGCGACCAGGCCGAGCCCGGCGATGAGCACGATCCAGCGCCCGGCGGGCAGGTCGTGCATCGCCTTCCCGGTCCAGTCCTTGCTCTTCTTGTCGCTGGACCCCGGGCCGCCCGCGCCGACGGTGAAGGCGACCGTGCTCGCGCAGACCACGGTGTAGAACACGCCGCGGGCCAGGGAGGACAGGCGCTTGGTGGCCTTGCCGCCCTCGGGTGCGGCCTGGCCCCAGACGGCCTCGCTGTAGCGCCAGATCGCCATGCCCGCGAGGCCGACGGCCAGCAGCCAGAGCAGGACCGTGCCGCCCGGCGTCTGGGCGACGGCGTGCAGCGCGCCCTGCCGGTCGGCCTCCTTGCCGCCCTCGCCGAAGGCGATCTGAACCGCCAGCGCCCCGACGATGATGTAGATGACGCCACGCGCGGCCAGACCGGCGCGGCCGAGCGCGCGGAACGCGCCGCTGGAGGCCACCTTGCCGCCCGTGACCCTGAAGCGCGCACCCTGTGCGGTCATGAGTCCCCCTCTGCCCGAGAGGGGGACCACGGGGGCGTGCCCTCGATTCGCTCGCTGCGCTCGGCCATGCTCCCTACCTCCTGAAGTCTGCAGCCAGACTCCCCGGAGGAGAAGGAGTCAAACCCGCGTGCGGGCCGTCAGGGGGTGAAGTCGCGTTCCCGCAACGCGTCGCGCAGGATGTACCGCTGGACCTTTCCGGTCGCGGTGGTCGGCAGGGAGTCGAGGAACAAGACCGCGCGCGGGCGCTTGAAGGCCGCCAGCTCCTCGCGGCAGAACGCGATGATCTCCTCTTCGGTCACCGTGGCGCCCTCGGCGCGTACGACGCCGGCGACCGGCTTGTCCAGGCCGTCGCCGTCGGGCATCGCGACCACCACGGCCTGCGCGACGCCCGGATGCTCCAGCAGCCGCGCCTCGACCTCGCTCGGCGAGACCCAGATGCCCGCCGCCTTGATCATGTCGTCGGAGCGGCCGAGGAACCGCAGCGAGCCGTCCTCGTCGGCGACGTAGGTGTCGCCGGTGCGCAGCCACTCGCCCTGGAACACGCGGCGCGTCACGTCGGTACGGCACCAGTAGCCGGTCGCGATCGAGTCGCCGCGCACCATGAGGTGCCCCGGGGTCCCGCGCGGGACGTCGGCGCCGGCGTCGTCGACGATCCGCACGTCGTAGCCGGGCACCGGCAGGCCGGTCGAGCCGGGGCGCACCTCACCGGGGCGGTTGGAGACGAAGATGTGCAGTGCCTCCGTCGCCCCGATGCCATCCAGGATCTCCACCCCGAACCGCTCGGCGAACCGCCGGAGGATCGGTGCGGGCAGCGGCTCTCCCGCCGAGACCGCCTGCCGTACGGAGGCGAACGTCTCTGCGGGCAGGTCGGCGGACAGCAGCGCGGCGTAGAAGGTCGGCACGCCGAAGAACAGAGTGGGGCGTTCGGCGAGGAGCCGCTCGGCGATGCCGGCGGGCGTGGGGCGGGCCGGTTCGAGCACGGCCGACGCTCCCGCGGAGAGCGGGAAGAAGCAGGAGTTGCCGATGCCGTAGGCGAAGAACAGCTTGGGCACGGACAGGCAGCGATCGTCCGGCCGGATGCCCAGCACCCGCGCGCCGTACGTCTCGCAGACCGACCGGATCGACGCGTGCCGGTGGATCGCGCCCTTCGGCCGGCCGGTGGTGCCGGAGGTGTAGAGCCACAGGGCGGTGGAGTCCGGGCTCGTCGGGTACGGGTCGCCGGCGCCGTCGCTCTCGGCGATCTTCGCCAGCAGGTGGCTCTGCGCCCAGGCCGGCGCCCGCGGCGGCGTCTCCCCGGTGAGGGCGAACACCGCGAGGTCCGGCGCGGACCCGGCCGCCTCCTCCGCGGCGGCGGCGAACTCCGCTCCCGCCACCAGCACGCGGGCCCGCGAGTCGCGCAGCACCCCGGCGAGGTCGCGTGCGGTCATCATGGTCGACACGGGGACGGGCACCGCGCCGATCCGCATCGCGCCGAGGATGAGCGCGAGCATGCCGGGGGAGTCCGGCATGAAGATCATGACGCGCTCTTCGGGCCGCACTCCCACCGCGCGCAGGCCCGAGGCCATGCGCTGGACGCGGCCGAGCAGCTCGGCGTAGGTGAGGGTCCCCCCGGGCCCGGCCACCGCCGTACGGTCGCCGCCGCCGGACTCGACCTGGCGGTCGACGAGGTAAGTGGAGGCGTTGAACACCGGACCACGCCCCTTTAGAGGAAGTGAACGTACTCGTAGTCGAACGGCTTGCCGTTGATTCCGTTACGCGGGGGTTCGAGCCAACTTGCGATCTTACCCGGCTCATATACCGGATGCATGAGGGATGCGACGAATGTCTTGTCTGTGTCGGTCGGGAGCCAGGCGCCCTTATGCGCCTCCCATTCGTCGTCGGTCAGCACCTCTCCGGAGGGCGAGGCGTTGATCCCGGCGAACGCCCCGACATAGCGGTTGAACGCGCGGTGCGGCAGGGCGAGCCGGTGGGGGAGACCGGCCTCGGCGAGGATGCGGTTCCAGCGTTTGACGCCGCTCTCGCAGTCGGCGATGTACTCGTCGCGCAGGTCGGTGTTGAGCGCGGTCAGCGCCTCGACCTCGACCCGCGCCGGCTCGCCGTCCTCGACGGCGTCGACGTACGCGCCGCGGTCGATGAGAAGGTGGTCGTCCTTGCGGCGCTCCTCCTGCCAGCGGCCCTTCAGCCCGGCGGAGAAGTAGTTCGCGACGTTCGTGGAGGTCTCGCCGCCGAACAGGTCCAGGCTGACGCTGTAGTGGAAGTTCAGGTACTTCTGGATGACGTTCAACGGGATCGCGCCGTGCGGCCCGGCGTCGTCGGTGTCGTGCTCGACCATCAGCCGCGCCGTGCGCCCGACGACGCGGTCCACGCCCGTGGTGCCCACGAACATGTGGTGGGCCTCCTCCTTGAGCATGAACTCACACGTCCGCGACAGCGGGTCGAAGCCGCTCTCCTTCAGCGTGCCGAGCTGGTACTTGCCGTCCCGGTCGGTGAAGTAGGTGAACATGAAGAACGACAGCCAGTCGGGCGTCTCCTCGTTGAACGCGCCCAGGATGCGCGGGGAGTCCTCGCTGCCGGAGTTGCGCCGCAGCAGCTCGCCGGCCTCCTCCCGGCCCTCGCGGCCGAAGAAGGCGTGCAGCAGGTAGACCATCGCCCACAGGTGACGGCCCTCCTCGACGTTGACCTGGAACAGGTTGCGCAGGTCGTACAGGCTGGGGGCGGTGTAGCCGAGGCGGCGCTGCTGCTCGACGCTCGCCGGCTCGGTGTCGCCCTGGATGACGATGAGGCGCTGGAGCGCCGAGCGGTACTCCCCGGGCACCTTCTGCCACGCCGGTTCGCCCTTGTGCTCGCCGAACGCGATGCGCCGGTCCTGGCGGGGGTCGGCGAGGAAGACGCCCCAGCGGTACTCGCTCACCGGCACGTGCCCGAAGTGCGCCCAGCCCTCGCGCCCGACGTTCACCGCGGTGCGCAGGTAGACGTCCTCGGTCGGCAGCTCGGGCCCCATCTCGGCCCACCAGTCGCGGAACCCCGGCTGCCACGACTCCAGCGCGCGCTGCAGGCGCCGGTCGTCGGCCAGCCCGACGTTGTTCGGAATCTTCTCCTGATAGTCGGCGGTGCTCATCGGTCGCTCATCTGCCTCAGACCCTCTTACGGTCGAACGTCGCTCGTACGCCGGTGCCGTACTTGCTCAGGGCACCGTCGGGCCCGGACGCGCCGGGCCGGGTGAAGATCCAGTTCTGCCACGCGGACAGTCGGCCGAAGATCTTGGTCTCCAGCGTCTCGGGTCCGGCGAACCGGTGGTTGGCCTCCATGCCGGTCAGCGCGTCGGGGCTGAGCGAGGCGCGTTCTTCCAGCGCGATGCGGATCTCGTCGTCCCAGTCGATGTCGTCGAGGGCGAGCGTGACCAGGCCGAGCTCCTCGGCCTCCTCCGAGCCCAGGCGCCGCCCGCGCACGTCGCGCAGCGGCGCGTCCTCCCCGTGGAAGCGCGACGCCAGCCGGCTCCATCCGTTCGCCATCGGGAACGCGCCGAAGTTCGCGTCGGTGACCACGAGCTCGGCGCCCTCGAGCATGTACTGCCGGTCGCACGCGAGCGCCGTCTCCAGCAGGGCGCCGGCGAAGCAGCTTCCCGGTTCGATGAGCGCGACCAGGCTGCGGCTCGTCACGTCGAGCCGCTTCAGGGTGCGCTTGTAGTAATGCCGGATCTCGGCGGCGAGCCAGTCCTTGCCGCCGGTCATCGCCTCCTCGTACGCGAGGACGGCGTCGATGTCGCCGGTCGTCCGGAGCACCCAGGTGCCGCGCTCGGGCTCGTTGGTGCGCAGCCAGAGGATGAGGTCGTCGAGCTCGCGAGTCATGGCGAGCGGCCAGAAGTCCGCGTCGACGACCTGGGGCGGGGCCGCGCTCTCCGGCGCGCGGACCGTGATGGTCACCCGGTCGCCGTCGAGCTCGGCGGTCACGTGCCGGTACGCGATGCGGTCGGCGGTGATCTCGGGTTCGAGCATCGGGAGCGGGACGCCGCGCTCCCCGGCGCGCGTCGACTCGGCGGCGGCCTGCCGCGCACGCTCGCGTACGGTCTGCTCGAACCGGCTGCGGGGGACCGCCTCGTCGACCAGCCCCCACTCGACCGCGGTGCGGCCCTTGAACCCCTCCGGCTTGGTCGCGAAGACGTCGGCCCGGTCACGGCGCACGCGGCGCTTGTCCACGACACGGGTGAGCCCGCCGGTGCCGGGCAGGACGCCCAGCAGCGGCACCTCCGGGAGCGACACCGCCGCCGAACGGTCGTCGATGAGCAGGATGCGGTCGCACGCGAGCGCGATCTCATAGCCGCCGCCGGAGGCGGTGCCGTTCACCGCCGCGATGTAGGTCTGGCCGGAGTGCTCGGAGGCGTCCTCGATGCCGCACCGGGTCTCGTTGGTGAACTTGCAGAAGTTCACCTTCCAGGGATGGCTGGAGGCGGCCAGCATGCGGATGTTGGCTCCGGCGCAGAACACCTTCTCGTCATCGCTCGTGATGACGACGGCGCGGACCTCGGGATGCTCGAACCGCAGCCGCTGCACGGCGTCGTACAGCTCGATGTCGACCCCGAGGTCGTAGGAGTTGAGCTTCAGCTCGTAGCCGGGCCGCAGCCCGCCCCGCTCGTCGACGTCCATCACGAGGTAGGCGACGTCGTCGTCGAACTCCATCCGCCAGTGGCGGTAGCGGTCCGGACGGGTCTGGAACGACACCGGTGGCTCGGAGCCGGACATGGTCTCCTCCTCGCTCGGCCTTCCGATTATTCTAAAGTTTCTTCGACCTGCGTCCAGGTTTTGTAGAAAAAAGAGAACGGGTCCGCCCTGGTAGTGGTGAGGCGGGCGTCCCGTACGGCTTGTCCCGTGCCGCGGCAGGGACGAGAGTGGAGACCGGCGGCCTACCGCCGGCCGCCGATGCCGCGGAGGTCGTTCCCATGCCCGCCCCGTCCTACCCGGAGGAACTCGCCCGGCTCATCACCGTGCTCGACTGGGCGGTGGAGATCCAGCCCGAGGCCGACCGGATCGTCCGGCTCTGCGCCGCCGAGCCGTACGACGTGCCCGTCCGCCTGGCCCGGGAGGCGACCCGGCTGGCGTACCGGTTCGTGCGGATGGCGGGGCAGTTGGAGGAGCCGGTGGGGATCCCCGAACTCGATGAGTACCGCACGCGGGCGCTCGGGCTGGTCCGGTACCACGTGTACATGCTGCACGACGCGCTCGACCTGGCCTTCAACAGCACGCTGCGGCACCGCCGCACCGACCCGCGTGCCGCCTCCCACGGCCTCGACCGGCCCGGCGCCGACCTGCGCACGCTGTGCCTGGAGGTACGCGCGGCGCAGCACCGGTACGCCCACCCCGGCTGAAGGGCCGAGGGTCACGGCGACAGCCACAGGGCCCAGCCGCCGACGCCGAACGCCGAGGCGGCGCACAGCATCGTCAGCGTCACGGCCGCACGCCGTACGACCGGGACCGGCCGCGGGACGCAGAGACCGAGGACCGCGCCGGCGAACGCGCCGAGGACCAGCCACGGAAGGGCGGCCCTGGCGGCCTGGTTCACCGCGCGGCAGTGGTCCCCGACGGCGCTGAACTCGCCGAGCAGGACGCAGTCGCTGCCGAAGTTCTCCGAGGCCAGGCCCACGAATCCCCACCACGCCAAGGTGGCCAGACTCGCGAGGAGGGCGAGAACGGGCCCCGGGGAGAGCACGGGCTGCCGGGGAGATGGCATTACGGCATCGTAGTGCGCGGCCGTCGAACGGCCCTCCTCGGGTGATCGGGTTCGCCGACCTGCGCGCGCCGTGCCGGGGGTACGCGCACGGGCCGGGGACGCGGTCTATTCGTGCCTGCGGGTGATGGTCTGGTGGCCGGTCAGGGCGATGGCGGGGACGCCGTCGGTGTCGGTCCACTCACCGCACAGGCCGCCACCCTCGCTGACGCCCAGGTGGAGGGGTGTGCCGTCCATGCGCAGCGCCGGGTGGAAGTACTCGGCGACCTTTTTGGCCTCGGCCTGGACGTAGTGGCCGATCAGCGCCCGCCGGAATCGGCCGGTGCTGGTGTTGGGCCTGCTGCCGTGCACCAGGGAGCCGTTGAAGAACAGTACGTCCCCGGGCTCCATCCGTACGGGCCGGCTCGGGTGGTCGTCGGGTACGGGCACGGTGACGTCGGTGAAACTGACCCGGGTGTCGGCCTTGGCGGTGCACAGGATCGGCCAGCGCTGGCTCCCGGGCACCACCATCATGCAGCCGTTCTCCTCATCGGCGGGGTCCAGCGCCATCCAGGCGGCGACGCAGGTGCCGGGCTCGGCCCGTAGGTAGAAGTTGTCCTGGTGCAGGGCCTGGCCACGGGAGCCGGGCGGCTTGAAGTACAGCATCGACTGGACGGCGTAGGGCTCCGCGCCGAGCAGGGCGGTCAGGCGCTCGCGGAGCCGGGAGTCGATGAGCCACCGCAGGGTGACCTCGTCCCAGCGGTGCATCTGCGCCATCCGCGGGTAGCGCCGCAGCGGGTCGTGCCCGGCGACCCCTACGCCCGCCAGGTCGTGCGGGTGCGGACCGCGCCGCCGCAGTGTCATGAAGTGGTCCCGCAGCCGGTCGACGTCCCCGGCGCCGAACACCCCGCGTGCCACCAGATAGCCTTCCCGGTCGAACACCTCTTTGCCGGAATCGCTCACGGCCTCTCCTCCCCGGTCTCGGGAACGCTCACCGACCCGGGGTGAAGGCCCAGGCCCTAACGGAGATCCTGAAGGAGGGAACCGCCATCGACCAGCAACGATCGGCGCGAGAAGTTGACCGATCGACGCATCCGCTGCCCGCTCCGTACGGCCCGGAGGTCCGGGCCCGCCTGGTCACGTCGCCCACGTACTGGCGCTGCGAACCGGGCTGGTCCTGGCACGCCCGCCCGCTGCCGGACCACCTGCTGTGGTACGTGGTGGACGGCTCCGGGCACCTCACGCTGGACGGGCGGCGGCACGCCCTGGCGGCCGGCAGCTGCGTGCTGTTCGCGCCCGGGGACGAACCGGTCGCCGGGCACGACCCGCGCCGGCGGCTCCTGGTCTTCGGCATGCATCTGACGGTGCGGACGGCCGATGGCGCCCCGGCCGCCCCCGCCGGCGTCGCGCTGCCGGAACACCACTGCCGGCT
>NZ_JBHLZP010000294.1:0-10521 GCF_042429965.1 Actinoallomurus acaciae | reverse complement strand
GTGCGCGGCGGTGCGGGGTGCGCGGCGGTGCGGTGGTGCGGGGCGGTGGGGCGGCACGTGGTTGGGGCGTCGCGGTGGCGCGGGGTGGCGTAGTGGCACACGGCCGCGTGGGGCGGGCGAGGTCGTTCGCCAGGCGTTGGATGGTCGCGGTGAGGCGGTGCGCGGCGTTCGGTGGCGGCTCGATCGGCGGCGGCCGTAGGCCATCGCCGTCGTGCCGGTTTTTCCCGCCACCGAACATGCGACATTTACCCACAAGTCAGACGTACCCCGACAGGTCCGCGACCCCTTACGTCACTCCGCCTGCGGGTCATCGTTACATGTGGTAGTTATGTGACTCTCCTGCGAGATTAAAGGGCTCGCAAGATCCCTCACCCCTCAAGTTTCAATTCTCGTTATCTTTGGAGTTTTCGTGCGTAATCGCTCCACGCGGGCTCGCCTCGGGCGATCGGTTTCGGTGTGGTCGCCGGTCGAGGGCTCGCGCAGTCTGGTGGTGGGCGCCTTCGCCGTGGCGGCCATCGCGACGCTCGTGACGGGCTGTGGAGGGAAGGGCAAGAGCCCCTCCACGCCCTCGGCCGCCGACAGTTCGGCGGCGGCCGGGAAGCTGCCGGAGGCGACCACCTTCGCAACCCTCAAGAACATCCCCAAGGACACCGCCGCGATCGCGTCCGCGGACGGCACCGTGGTCCACCCCACCGCGGCGCTGCCCGTCTCCGCGACCCCCGGTGGCCCGCCGGTGGCGACGCTGCCGGCCAAGGAGCTGGGCGGTCCGACCTGGGTGCCCGTCGTCGAGACCAAGCCCGGCTGGCAGCGCGTGCTGCTGCCGAGCCGCCCCAACGGCGCGGCCGGCTGGATCGCGTCCGGCAACGGCAAGGTGGAGACGGCGCACAGCCCGTACGACGTGAAGGTCGACACCTCCGCGCGCCGGCTCACCCTGCTCAAGTCCGGCAAGTCGCTCGGCACCTGGACCGTCGCCGTGGGTGCGCCCAAGACGCCGACGCCCGCCGGACGTACGTTCATCCTCGCCTCGCTCGCCCCGGCGAAGCCCACCTACAGCCCGCTGATCCTGCCGGTCGGCGCGCACTCCGACTCGCTCGACACCTTCGGCGGGGGGCCGGGCACCGTGGCGTTCCACGGCTGGCCGCAGAAGTCGGTGTTCGGGCAGGCCGTCACGCACGGCTGCGTACGGGTGCCGGCGGACGCGCTGAAGCAACTGTCCAAGGTCCCGCTCGGCACGCCCGTGCAGATCTCCAGCTAGCTCGAACCGGTCACATGATCTCGAGCCGTTCTGGCTTCCTCAGGAAGTCATCACCCCCATTAGGAGAGAGACAACCATGCGTAAGCATCTGAGATACGGCGCGATCGCGAGCGCCGTCGTGGCTCCGGCGGCCGCTGCCGTCGCCATCATGCCGACGGCCTCCGCGACCGGCGGGGGCACCCCGTCCTCGGCCTTCGGCATCTACGCCGCCGGCCTGGTGAACATCCCGCGGACGCCCGAGGTGTCCTCCGAGTCCCACCCCAGCACCAAGAGCGTCGTCTCGGTGCCCGGCAACCCGCTGGTCCACCTGTCCGTGATCCGTACGCGCGCCGTCCCCGGCCACGCGGAGGCCAGCGTGGTCGACCTCAAGGTCGCCAAGGCCGCCATCAGCCCCGATGCCGTCCTGTCCGCCAAGCTGATCTCGGCCCGGTGTGACGACGGCGACGGCTCCTCGCGCCTGGTGAACGTACGCCTGGCGGGGCACGCCATCCAGGCCGGCATGTCGCCGAACAGCCGCCTCACCGTCCCGGTCGAGGGCCTCGGCGGCGTACAGGTCACGGTCAACAAGCAGGTCCGCAACCCGGACGGCAGCGTCACGGTCACCGCACTCGAACTCGCGGTGCAGGCCCTCGGCAAGAGCCAGACGATCGCCGTCTCGTCCGCGACCTGCGCCGGCTCGTCTGGCGAGGCCCCCCGGCCGACCCCGGTGCCCAGCAACCTCCCGGTCACCGGCTGATCCTGACGCCGGGCGGCCCCCGACGTACGGAGCCGCGACCGCACCTTCGAGGGCCCCGCGCTGACACTCGCGCGGGGCCCTCGGTCTGCGACGACGGCCCGGCCGTTGCCGCAGGAGCGTCGTCCGTGGCCCGTCGGGTGCGCGGCGACCTCCCGCGAGGTCAGTCGCTGCTGGTCGGGGTGTTCTCTTTCGTGTACTCCCAGTGCCACGGCTCGAACGGGTTGCTGTAGGCCCACGCCGGGTGGAAGAACTCATACTTCTTGGAGTTCGCCTGGAGCCAGCTGAACTGTGCCGACCCCTGGTTCTGCACGCCGCCGCAGAGGTCCACGGCCGTGCCGTACCCGTGGTTGCTGTGGCCCGGCACCGCGGCCATGCCCGGCCGTTCGGCGTAGATCCGCTGCTGTTCGGCGAGTGGCCGGTAAGAGTCGGTCAGGCACATCTGCACCCCGAACCGGCGTTTGTACGCGTCGTTCAGGTTGTAGAAGGCCAGCGCCGCGTCGGCGCGCAGGGACCGGCCCGGCTGCGGGAGCTTGCACAGGTATCGCGCCGGGATCAGGCCGTTCGGGAACTTGCGCGCCTCGGCGACCAGGCTCTTCTGGCACGTCAGCCGCAGCCGCGCGTTCGGGTCCAGCTTCTTGAGCGCCGCGGTCAGCTGCGCCGTCAACGCGGCGGCGCGCGCCTTCAGGCCGCTGACGTCCTGCTGCAGCCGGGTCTGCTCGATCGCGTTGCGCGACTGGAGGTCCTGGGCCGTGGCGGCGAGCTGCTCGTGCTGTTTGCGCAGCTGGTTCGCCTTGTTGATGAGGGTCTTCTGGTCGTTGGACAGCATCGTCAGGTCGGTCGCCGCCGCGAGGTCCTGGTCGGGGTCCTTGCCGCCGATCAGCGCCGGTATCCCGAGCGACGCCGGGTCCTTGTACGTGTTGGCGGCCAGGCGCGCGAGGGGTTCGCGGATCTGGTTGAGCTGCTCGTCGGCGGCGCCCAGGTCAGCGAGGGTCTTCTTCAGCTTCTCCTCGGAGGACTTCAACTGCTTGTTGCGGTCCTCCCACGTCTTGGTCGCCTTGGCCAGCTCCGCGCTGGCCTTGTCGGCCTGCTTGCGGAGAGCTTCGACGCTGCTGGGCGAGGGTGTCTGAGAGGCGGAGGACCGGTCCGAGGCACCGGCCACCCACAACGACATGAACACCGAGATCGCCGCGATCAGCGCCACCGGACGAGGGCTTCGCACGGGGATCCTTCCGGGGCTGGCGACTACGTGACGCTGCTCGACCGTACTACAGGTGCCAGTGTGATCTGACGTCTGTCTGTGACGGCCGGGTTACGGGTCATCCATCCGATTTGCGCCTGCACACCTCCCAGGCCCACGGCCACCTCTTCAGGCTCGTCGGGCAGGCCGTGGTCGGGCTCGATCGGGAGGGCGTGTGGGTGGCCCGGGGAGGGGTGGGCGCCGAGGTGACGAGGGGCCGCGCGGGTACGGGGGTCGGCTTCGGTCGGCGAGGCGGGACGTACGCGCCCCAGGTCGGCTCGGGCGGCGCAGCCTCCGCCCGGCGATGGCTCGGCCGGGCATGCGCGGCGGCGTGCCCGTGGGACCCGCCGCCGAGGGTCAGACCCGCGACCAGCAGGCCGATCACCGCGATCGCGCCCACCAGCAGCGTCATGCCGTAGCGGAACGGCAGGACCTCGAACCGGGCCCAGAGACGGCGCGCCATGACGGTCGGAACCAGAGCCGATGTCCACTTGCGTCGCCGATCCACGCGAGCAGGGTAGCGAGGAACGCCCCATCGCGCGTCCACTCCAATCGGTTACCAGGTCAGCGCGGGAAACGGCGGTGGATCCGGCCGATGTCCACACTTCGGGCCGCTCTCGTCGGCACGCCGCTCGCCTGGGATACTCGCTTTTCATGGGGATGCCGATCTTGTTGACCGTGGATGACGATCCGTCGGTGTCCCGGGCGGTGGCCCGTGACCTGAGACGCCGGTACGGACAGGACTTCCGGGTGATACGGGCCGACTCGGGGCAGGACGCGCTCGAAGCGCTGCGTGAGATCAAGCTGCGCGGCGACACCGTCGCGGCGATGCTCGCCGACTACCGCATGCCGCAGATGGACGGCATCGCGTTCCTCGAACAGGCGATGGACCTGTTCCCGCACGCGAGGCGCGCGCTGCTCACCGCGTACGCCGACACCGACGCCGCCATCCAGGCGATCAACGTGGTGGACGTCGACCACTACCTGCTCAAGCCCTGGGACCCGCCGGAGGAGAAGCTCTATCCGGTCGTGGACGCGTTGGTGGAGACCTGGCGCGCGGTCGGCGACCGGCCCGTGGAGGAGACCAAGGTCATCGGTCACCGCTGGTCGGCCCCGACGTACGAGGTGCGCGACTTCCTGGCCCGCAACTCCGTGCCGTACCGCTGGTACTCGGTGGACGAGCCGGAGGGATGCCGTCTGCTCGAGGCGGCCGGCGCCGGGCGGGAGGACATCCCGGTGGTGATCACCGCGGACGGCAAGGCGCTGCGCTCGCCGAGCGGGGCGGAGATCGCCGCCGTGGTCGGCCTGTCCACCGAGCCGGCGGCCGAGTTCTACGACCTGATCGTCATCGGCGGCGGGCCCGCGGGCCTGGGCGCGGCGGTGTACGGCGCCTCGGAGGGCCTGCGGACCGTTCTCGTCGAGCGGCAGGCGACCGGCGGGCAGGCCGGGCAGAGCTCCCGGATCGAGAACTACCTCGGCTTCCCCGACGGCGTGTCGGGCAGCCAGCTCACCGAGCGGGCCCGCCGGCAGGCGCGCAAGTTCGGCGCCGAGGTCCTCACCGCGCGCGACGTGGTCGGCCTGGAGGCACGCGGCTCGGCCCGGGTGATCACTTTCAGCGACGGCAGCGAGATCGCGGCTCACTCCGTGGTGCTGGCCAGCGGCGTGGCGTACCGGTCACTGGAGGCGTCCGGCTGCGGCGACCTCACCGGCCGCGGCGTGTACTACGGGTCGGCGTCCACCGAGGCGCAGGCGTGCAGCGGCGAGGACGTCTACATCGTCGGCGGGGCGAACTCCGCCGGCCAGGCCGCCGTGTTCTTCTCCCGCCACGCCCGGTCCGTCACTCTCGTCGTACGGGGCGCGTCGCTGGAGCAGTCGATGTCCCATTACCTGATCGAGCAGCTCAGGGCCATCGAGAACGTGCACGTACGCGTCGGTACGAGCGTGGTCGAGGCCCACGGCGACGATCACCTGGAGGCCATCACGCTCCGCGAGAGGGAGAGCGGCAAGACCGAGACGGTGCCGTGCGGGCACCTGTTCGTGTTCATCGGCGCGGCGCCGTATACCGACTGGCTCGGCGAGTCGATCCTGCGCGACGACCATGGCTTCGTCCGTACGGGGCCGGACCTGCTCGCCGAGGGGCGGCGCCCGGCGGGCTGGACCCTCGACCGAGATCCGCTGTACCTGGAGTCGTCGGTGCCGGGCGTGTTCGTCGCCGGAGACGTACGCTCACAGTCGGTCAAACGCGTCGCCTCGGCGGTCGGCGAAGGCGCGATGGCGGTCACTCTCGTGCACCGATACCTGGAGGAGCGATGAGCACGCTTTCCCCCGACGAACTGCGCACGCTCTTCCTCTTCGAGAAGCTCACCGGCGACCAGCTCGACTGGGTGAGCGCGAACGGCGAGGTCGAGGAGTACGCGGAGGGCACCAAGGTCCTCGACGAGGGCGACCCCGCGACGTGCTTCTACGTGCTGCTGTCCGGCACGCTGCGGATGACGCGTGTGGTGCACGGCGACGAGCTGGAGATGCTCCGCAGCTCCCAGCGCGGGTCGTACTGCGGCGCCACCCAGTTCCTCACGGGCCAGCGCGGCGACCAGCGATACTCCGCCTCGGTGCACGCGATGACCGACGCGACGTTCTTCTCCCTGCCGGCCGCGGAGTTCGGCGCGAAGTTCGGTGAGTGGTTCCCGATGGCCGCGCACCTGCTGGAGGGCATGTTCCTCGGGCGGCGCAACACCGACGCGGTCGTGGGTCAGCGCGAACGCCTGCTCGCGCTCGGCGCGCTGTCCGCCGGCCTGACCCACGAGCTGAACAACCCCGCCGCCGCGGCCGTCCGCGCCACGTCCTCGCTGCGCGAACGCGTCGCCGGGATGCGGCAGAAACTCGCGTTGCTCGCCCGCAAGGACATCGACCCGAACCTCCTCGAACAGCTCATCGACGTGCAGGAGATGCTGGTCAAGCAGGTCGCCCACGCGCCGAAGCTGACCGCGATGCAGACCAGCGACCTCGAAGACGAGCTGTCCGACTGGCTGGAGGACCACGACATCGCCGACGGCTGGGACCTGGCCGCGGTCTTCGTCCCCGCCGGGATCACGGTGGAGCGGCTGGACGAGGTCCACGCGGCGGTGGGCGAGGAGTTCCTCAACGCGGCGCTGCGCTGGCTCGGGTACGCCGTGGAGACCGAGTCGTTGATGGGCGAGATCGAGGACGCCACGACGCGGATCTCCACACTGCTCGCGGCGGCCAAGCAGTACTCCCAGATGGACCGCGCACCGCACCAGTGGATCGACGTGCACGACGGCCTCGACTCGACGCTGATCATGCTCTCGGGCAAGCTCAGCCACGTCGAGGTGGTCAAGGACTACGACCGGTCGCTGCCGCAGATCCCCGCGTACGCCGGCGAGCTGAACCAGGTGTGGACGAACCTCGTGGACAACGCGGTCGCCGCGATGAATGGCGACGGCCGGCTGACCGTCCGCACGGCCCGGGAGAACGACCGCCTGCTCGTCGAGATCGGCGACAACGGCCCGGGCGTGCCGCCGGAGCTCAGCCAACGGATCTTCGAACCGTTCTTCACGACCAAGCCGGTCGGCGAGGGAACCGGCCTGGGCCTGGACATCTCGTGGCGGATCGTGGTCAAGAAACACCGCGGCGACCTGCGACTGCGGTCCGAGCCGGGCGACACGCGATTCCAGGTCCTCCTGCCGTTCACCGAGGACACCGACGACGCCTGATCGATGACGGCTACGACCAGCGGCGGAAGCCGCCCTCGCTGTTGATGACCTGCCCGGTGATCCAGGAGGCGTCGTCGGTGGCGAGCCAGGCGATGAGGCGGGCGGGGTCGCCCGGCGTTCCCCACCGGCCGGCCGGGAAGCGTCGGCGTACCTCCTCGTGGGCGGCGGGTGGGGCGTAGCCGGTGTCGACGGGGCCGGGGTTGACCGCGTTGACGGTGATCCCCTGGTCGGCGAGGTGGTCGGCCAGCGTTGGAGTGATGGCGGCGAGGGCGCCCTTGGCGCTGGCGTAGGCGATCTCGTCGCGCATCGGGCCGAGGTTCTGCCCGGAGGTCATGAGGATGACCCGGCCGCCGGTCCGCCCGTCGTGCCGCGCGGCGAACGCCTGGGTGAGCAGGATGGTGGAGCGGGTGTTCACGGCCCAGTGCGCGTCGAGCATGGCGGCGTCGAGTGTGCCGAGCGGACCGTCGCCGCCGCTGCGCGCATGGTTGCAGACGAGGATGTCGAGGTGCCCGAACGCCGCCGCGGCCGCGTCGATCAGGCGTTCGGGCGCGTCGGGCTCGCCGAGGTCCAGGCCGAGATGGTGGACGGAGGCGTCTTCGGCGGCGACGCCGTCGACCACCGCCTGAATACCGCCGGGGTCGGCCCCCCAGGGCTGCTCGGCGTCATGCGGAACGTGGTGGTGGAGGAAGACCCCGGCTCCGAGCCCGGCCAGCCTCCGCGCGACCGCGAACCCGATGCCGGCCCGGCGGCTGACTCCGGTGACGAGCGCGACCCTGCCACGCAACGCCTGGGATGAGGGGGACTCGGCAGCGCACATGCTCGCCAGCCTGGACGCGCGAGGGCAGGAGCGGCAACCCGATTTCGGTCTCGTCCGATCACCGGCGAAGGCCGTCTGGCCATCGGTCGTGGCTTGACCCCCAAGATCGAGTTGGGTCGGCCCGTGCCCTCGGCCGGCCGGGGGCACCGATCGCGAGGGCGACCGGGTACCGCTTCGGCCGATCCGCTGTGAGAGGCTCGCGGGCATGCGGTGGCCGATCACAGGGGTGGGGCGTCGTCTCTTGGCGCTGGTCTTCTTGGCCGCCCTGTTCGGAGGCGCGCTGGGCTCCAGGACGGCGCACGCGACCGCGGCGAAGAGCACCGCCGGGCCGGTGGTGGCCGTGGGCGTGCCCGGGCTGCGGTGGGACGACCTCAACCCGCGTGACACCCCGAACCTGTGGCGGCTGGCCGGACGCGCGGGACTGGCGAACGTGTCCACCTACACGGTGTCGGGAGTCACGTGCCCGGTGGACGGCTGGTTGACGGTCTCCGCAGGTCAACGGGCATCTTTGGGCGGCAGTGAGCCGGTGGTGTGCGGGCTGCCCTCGCCGCCGTCGCCGAGCGGGGCCGGGGCGGTCGTGCCCGGCTTCGCCGAGATTCGTGCCCGGAACCTGCGCGGAAAGTACGCCGCGTCGGTCGGTTCGCTGGGCACCGCGATCCACCGGGCCGGTGGGCTGACGATGGCGGCCGGGCCGGGGGCGGCGTTCGCCGCGGCCGATGATCGGGGGCGGGTCGACTTCTACGCCCCGGCGCCGGAGGCCGTTCCAGCCACCAGGTGGGCCTCGGTGCGGCTGGCGGTGGTGGATGTCGAGGACATCCAGCGCGCCTACCTCCGGGCCGGATCCGCGGCCGTCACCCGAACGCAGCGGGCGGCCGCCGTACGGCAGGTCGACCGCCGTCTCGCCACCGTGCTCACCACCCTTCCGGCCTCGGCGAAAGTCCTGGTCGCGGGCGTGTCCGACACCACCCGGCGGAACTCACTGCACGTCGTCATGGCGGCCCCGGCCCTCCGGCCGGAGTATCTGACCTCTGCTTCGACCCGCCGACAGGGGCTGGTCACCCTGACCGACCTGACCGCCGGCGTGTTGTCGGCCGCCGACGTCCCGGTTCCGGCCGCCGTGATCGGCCGGGCCTGGCATCCGGACGGCAGGCCGGCCACGGTCGCCGCGGCGGCGGACTCCCTCGGCGACGCCAACCGGGCCGCCGAGATCAGCCGGCACTCCATGACGCCGTTCTGGATCGCCTTCATGGCCGGGCAACTGCTGCTGTACGCGGCGGGGGCACTGGCGCTGCGGCGCAACTGGCAGGGCGGACGACGTCGCCGCGTCCTGGCGGCGACCCGTACGGTCGCGTTGTGCGGGGCGGCGGGCCCGCTCGCGACCTACCTGGTGAACCTGCTGCCGTGGTCACGTTCCCCTCATCCGGTCACCACGATGCTCGCCTGCGTCGCCGCCTTCGACGCCCTCCTCGTCGCAGCAGCCCTGGCAGGCCGGTGGCGGCGCGGCGTCATCGCACCCGGCACGATCATCGCCGCGCTGACCATGGTCACCTTCGCCGTCGACGTGATGACCGGCGCACGGCTGCAGTGGAACAGCGTGACCGGCTACAACCCGATCATCGCGGGGCGCTTCTACGGATTCGCGAACATCGCGTTCGCCGCCTACGCCACCGCGGTCCTGTTCACCGCCGCCGGCCTCGCTCACCTGCTGGTCACCCGCGGTCATCGCCGTTCAGCCGTGATCGTCGTCCTGGCGCTCGGCGCCGCCGCCGAGGTGGTCACCGCATGGCCGGACTGGGGCGCCAAGTTCGGCGGCACCATCGCCTTCATCCCGGGCATCGTCATCACCGCCCTGATCGTCGCCGGCCGCCGGATATCACCCGTACACGTCGTGGGATGCGTGGTCGCCGGTGTGGTCGTCATCGGGACCTCGGCGTTCGTCGACCACCTGCGCCCTCCCGCACGTCGCACCCACCTCGGCGAGTTCGCCGGGCAGGTGCTGAACGGGCAGGCCACCACGGTCATGACCCGCAAGGCCGACGCGATGCTGCGAAGCGTCGGTCACTCCCCAGAACTCACCATCTTGACCGTGGCCGCGTTGCTGTTCCTGTGGCTGGCGCTCATCCGCCCGACCCGGTGGCGCGCCGGGGCCCTCGAAATGGCGTACGGGCAGGCACCCGCGCTGCGCGCCGGCCTGGGCGGTGCCTTCGCCACCTCGATGATCGGATTCTTGGTCGAGGACTCGGGGATCAGCGTCCCCGGGATCGCTCTGGCCATCGCGGTGCCCCTCACACTGGCCGCCGCCGTCCGTGCGCTCGCGATCCACCGTCAGGCGGCCGGAGTCCTCCCTTCCGAGCGGGGCTGATCGACCTCGCCGAGCGGGGTCACCGGCCGAGGATGGTGATGGACAGGCGAGAGTCGGTGGAGGCCCTGGCCAGGGCGGCGGCCTGGGACCGGTCGGTCCGTACGACGATCAGTGCGCCCTCGTCCGGGTCCAGGCCCGGTTTGGGGACGGCCAGGATCGGAACGGACGACACCACCGTCCGGGCCGGCACGGTGGTGTCGGAGCGGGCGGCCAGCACGTCCACCCGGTCGCCCGGGTGGAGCAGACGGGCGACCGCTGCGTCGGCCAGGCGGATCGGGGTGGCGACGGCGGCCGGGTCGCCGTCGCCCAGGAGACCGCCCGACCGCAGCCGGGCGTCGGTCAGGGGTTCGCCCCGGCGCACCGGACCGGACAGGGTTCGGCCC
>NZ_JBHLZP010000293.1:0-11812 GCF_042429965.1 Actinoallomurus acaciae | reverse complement strand
GGCCTGCGGCTGGCGGAGGGCGACGAGGGCCTGTGGCGCGACCTGCTCCGCGCCACCCACGCGACGGGCGACGCGGCCCAGCTCCGCGAGGTGGTGGACGAACTGCGCGGACGCGTCGCGGCCGACCCGTACACCGAACAGATGCAGCCCGAGACCGAGGCCCTGGTGGACGAACTCCTGCCCCAGTGGCGCGGCGTCGCCGCCGGCGGCACGGGCTGACGGTACCGACCGGACGACGAACACTCGCGGCGACGATCCCCGCCGCCACGGCGGCCGCATCACGGGCGGGCAACACGGGCGCCTTCCGCAGCACGCGGCCCAGCAGCAGCGCGGTACGGGGGGCGGGGGCGACCCGCTGGCGGTCGAGCACACTGCCTGCGGGGCGTTCAGGCCTCTTGACGTCGTGGGTGGGTATTGGGGGTGCCTTCCGTCCTGCGGGTCGTTCAGGCCCTTCGGTGTGGTCGGTGGTCGGTGGTCGTGTCGTGGGCGGGTATTAAAGGGTGCCTTCCGTCCCGTGGGTCGTTCAGGCCCCTCGGTGTCGTTGGTGGTCGTGTCGCGGACGGGCATTACGGGCGCCCTCCGCTCCGTGGGTCGTTCAGGCGCTGTGTCGCCGTCGGCGGTGTCCGAGGTGGCGGCCGTCTCGTTCTCTCCGGGCGCCCAGGTCGTCTTCGACGAGCCGGGTGGCGTCCGACACCGTGCGGGCGCGCGTCCGCGCCGACTTCCGGTACCTGTTCGCCGCCTGACCACTACCCCGGGCACGCCGTCGCGGTACGTACGAACGTGCGGGGTGTCCCTGGGCAACCGGCGGCGGGCTCTGGGGGCTGTCCTCCCTGCGGCGTCAGCGGTAGTTGCCGGTGTGGCCGAGGGAGAAGCGGCCGGGCTGGGGGTGGACGCACAGGCCGTGTGGGCCCGGGCCGGCGGCGATCCTGCGCAGTGGGCGGCCCGTACGGGTCGAGAGTGCGTAGACCGCGTCGTTCGCCTCCGCCGACAGCCACAGCACCCGGCCGGTCAGGGACACGCCGGCCATGTCGGGCGACACCGGTACGCGCCAGCGGGCGGTCACCCGGTGGCGGGCGAACGAGATCAGCGACACCGTCCGCGCGCCGCCGTTGGTCACGTACAGCACGCTGGCGTCGCGGCTGGGGTACAGGCCGTGGGCGCCCCGGCCCGTACGGATGAAGCCGCTCTTGCGGAAGCGGGCCGCGTCGACCAGCCACACCCCGCCTCGGGCGGCATCGGCGACGTAGAAGGTCCGACCGTCCGGTGACAGGCGGACGTCCTGCGGATCGGCGCCGCGCGCCAGCGTGAGAGTGCCGGCCGCCCGATATCGCCGCAGATCCACCCGGACCAGGCGCCCGGACCGCGCGCAGCCGACGACCAGCGTGTCGCCGGACGCGGAGAAGTCGGCGTGGGTCAGGCCCGCGCACGGCATCCGCAGCGTGCGGCGGTGCCGCATCGTGTCCGGGTCGCGGACGTCGATCCGCCCGCGCCGGGAGTCCAGCAGGAAGGCCTCGCGGCCGTCGACGGAGAAGTACAGGTCCGACGGCGCGGCCACCGGCACGGTACGCCCCGCCTTGCCGGTGCGAGGGTTGATCGGCACCAGGCCGCCCGGCGAGGTCACCCACAGGGTCTTCAGGTCCCACGAGGGTACGACCTGCTGTGGCGCGCGGCCGACCGGGATCCGGCGCAGCACACGGTAGGTCGCCGGGTCGATGACCTCGACCGATCTGCCGCGCGCGTCCGGGACGTACACCCGGCGGGGCAGGTCGCGGACGGCCGGGCTCAGCATCCCCGCCTGGGGCGCGGCGTAGACGTCCGGCGGCGCGTCGGGCAGGTCACCGCGCTGGTCGACCACGGGCGGCGAGTGCGTCGGCCGGACGTACGGCACCGGAGCGCCGAGCCCGGCGACCGGAGAGTCGGGTCCGGGCCGGCCACGGAACGGCACCGGCGACCGGCACCCGCTCAGGAGCCCGGCGAACACGACGACGAGCGCCAGCGGCATGGCGGCTGGGCCACCGGGCGTTCGTCGGGACCTTCCCACAAAGGACGGACTCTACTCGCTCGACGACAGGTTGTGAGCGGTTAACCACGAAGAGAGAATGCGGTCGCGCGCACGGGCGGGCGGGGTCAATCGGGTAGGGGGAGGCTCGCCAGGCGCGCGGGCCGTGTGGCGGCGGTTCATCGCGAAGAGAGAATGTGGGTCGCTCGTGCGGGCGGGGCCGGTCGGGCGCGCGGGTCCTGCGGTGGCGGTTAACCGCGGAGAGCGGATGTGGTCGCTCGTGCGGGCGGGGTCAGCCCGGCAGAGGCGGGGTCGGTCAGGCGCGGGTCGTGCGGTAGCGGTTCGTCACGGAGGGCGGATGTGGTCGCTCGCGCGAACGGGGTCGGTCGGGTAGGGACGGGGTCGGTCGGGTGCGCGGGTCGTGCGGTGGTGGTTCATCGCGGGGAGCGGATGTGGTCGCTCGTGCGGGCGGGGTCAGGCCGGTAGGGACGAGGCTCGCCAGGCGCCCGGGCCGTGCGGCAGCGTGTGGCGGAGGCGTCGGGAAGGGTCTGACCAGGCCGAACGTGGCCGGGGCTCGGGCGGCGCGGTTGCCGCGCTTGCGCGTGCGGTCAGCACGGTGACCAGCGCGGCGATCTCCTCCGGTGTTGGATCGCCCTGGACGATCTGCAGGAACGGGGCCATGCGCGCCTCCATCTACAGCGGGATGTTGCCGTGCTTCTTCGGCGGCAGGGTCTTGCGCTTGTCGCGCAGGGCGCGCAGGGCGCGGACGATCTGACCGCGCGTCTCCGACGGCTTGATCACCGCGTCGAGGTAACCGCGGTCGGCGGCGATGTAGGGGTTGGCGAGCGTGTCCTCGTACTCGGTGACCAGCTCGGCGCGGCGCGAGTCCGGGTCGTCGGCGGCGGCCAGTTCCCGCCGGTACAGGATGTTGACCGCGCCCTGCGCGCCCATCACCGCGATCTGTGCGGTCGGCCACGCCAGGTTGATGTCGGCGCCCAGGTGCTTGGAGCCCATGACGTCGTACGCCCCGCCGTAGGCCTTGCGGGTGATCACCGTGACGAGCGGCACCGTCGCCTCGGCGTAGGCGTACAGGAGTTTGGCGCCGCGCCGGATGATGCCGTTCCACTCCTGGTCGGTGCCGGGCAGGAAGCCGGGCACGTCCACGAAGGTCAGCACCGGAACGTTGAAGGCGTCACAGGTCCGGACGAACCGGGCGGCCTTCTCGGAGGCGTCGATGTCGAGCGTGCCGGCGAACCGCATCGGCTGGTTGGCCACGATCCCGACCGAGCGGCCCTCGACCCGGCCGAAGCCGCACACCATGTTCGGCGCGAACAGCGGCTGCACCTCGAGGAACTCACCGTCGTCCAGCACGTGCCCGATGACGGTGTGCATGTCGTACGGCTGGTTCGGCGAGTCCGGGATGAGCGTGTCGAGTTCGAGGTCCTCGTCGAGGACCTCCAGGGGCGCGGGCGTGTCGTACACCGGCGCGTCGGACATGTTGTTCGACGGCAGGTAGGACAGCAGCCCCTTGACGTAGTCGATGGCGTCCTGCTCGTCGGAGCCCTGGTAGTGGGCCACGCCGGACTTGGTGTTGTGCGAGTGCGCGCCGCCGAGGTCCTCGAACGTCACCTCCTCGCCGGTGACCGTCTTGATCACGTCCGGCCCGGTGATGAACATGTGCGAGGTCTGGTCGACCATGACGATGAAGTCGGTCAGGGCGGGCGAGTACACCGCGCCGCCCGCGCAGGGGCCCAGCACCAGAGAGATCTGCGGGATCACGCCGGAGGCGTGGGTGTTGCGCTTGAAGATCTCGGCGTACAGGCCGAGGGCGACGACGCCCTCCTGGATGCGCGCGCCGCCGGAGTCGTTGATCCCGACGACCGGGCAGCCGGTCTTCAGCGCGTGGTCCATGACCTTGACGATCTTCTCGCCGAACACCTCGCCGAGCGACCCGCCCGCGACGGTGAAATCCTGCGAGAAGATCGCGACCGGGCGGCCGTCGACCGTGCCGTGGCCGGTGACGACGCCGTCGCCGTACGGGCGGTTCTTCTCGACTCCGAAGCCGTGGGCGCGGTGCCGTGCCATCTCGTCGAACTCGACGAAGGACCCCTCGTCGAGGAAGGCGTCGATCCGCTCGCGGGCGGTCATCTTGCCCTTGGCGTGCTGCTTTTCGACCGCACGCGCGGACCCGGCGTGCACCGCCTCGTAGCGGCGCCGCTCCAGGTCGGCGATCTTCCCCGCCGTCGTGTGGATGTCGATCTCGGCGGCGGGCAGTGGCTCTGGGGCTTGCGTGGCCATCCCGCCAGACTAGCCAGCCGGATCATGAGCGCCGCCGACGGGGGTGATCTCAGCCCGCGAGACGGTCTCCGGCGCACCGACCGCGACTGGCTACGCTGAATCGCGTGTCGACTCGAAACTCCGCCCGTGAGCAGATGCCGGAGCCGCTGCGCGCCGACGTGCGGTTGCTGGGCTCCCTTCTCGGTCAGGTCCTCGTCGAGTACGGCGGACAGGACCTGCTGGACGACGTCGAGGCCCTGCGGCATGCGGTGATCTCCGCCCGCAAGGACGAGAAGGACGTCGACGACGTGGCCGCCATCGTCAGCGGCTGGCCACTGGACCGTGCCGAACTCGTCGCGCGCGCGTTCACCGTCTACTTCCACCTGACGAACCTCGCCGAAGAACACCAGCGGATCCGCACGCTGCGCGAGCGCGACACCGGCGGCGAGCCGCTGCGCGAGTCCGTCGACGACGCGGTCCGCCGGATCGGCGACGAGCGCATCGGCCGGCTCCTCGACGATCTCGAGCTGCACCCGGTCCTCACCGCGCACCCGACCGAGGCGCGCCGCCGTGCCGTGGTCACCGCGATCCTTCGCGTCAGCGCCCTGCTGACCGAGCTGAACGACCCCCGTACGAGCAGCGGCGAGCGTGAGGAGATCACGCGGCGGCTGCTGGAGGAGATCGACCTGCTGTGGCGCACGTCGCCGCTGCGCCGTACCAAGCCGGACCCGCTGGACGAGGTCCGCACCGCGATGGCGATCTTCGACCAGACGTTGTTCCGCGTCGTCCCGACGATCTACCGGTCCCTCGACACGGCGCTGGCCCCCGGCACCGGCGCGCGGCCTCCGCTGGCCCGCCCGTACCTGCGGTTCGGCAGCTGGATCGGCGGCGACCGCGACGGCAACCCGTATGTCACCGCGCAGATCACCCGTGAGGCGATCGGCATCCAGGCCGACCATGTCCTGCGCGCCCTCGGTGCCGCCTGCACCCGGGTCGGCCGCACGCTGACCACGAACGAGAGCACCACGCCGGCCTCGGCCGCCCTGCCGGGCGTGCTGGCGGGCGCCCGCGCGTCCCAGCCCGACCTGATCGCCGACATCGGCAAGCGCTCGCCCGGCGAGCCGCACCGCCAGCTCCTGCTCTACGCCGCCGAGCGCATCGAGGCGACCCGGCGGCGCAACGCCGACCTGGGCTACCGTACGCCGGTCGACCTGCTCGCGGACCTGCGCATCGTCCAGGACTCCCTGGTCGAGGCCGGAGCCGTACGCCAGGCGTACGGGGAGTTGCAGCACCTGATCTGGCAGGTGGAGACGTTCGGCTTCCACCTCGCCGAGCTGGAGGTCCGCCAGCACTCCGGCGTGCACGAGCAGGCGCTGGCCGAGGTCCGGGCGGGCGGCGAGTTGAGCGAGCAGACCGAGGAGGTCCTCGACACGCTGCGCGTCATCGCCCGGGTGCAGGAGCGCTTCGGCGTCGACGCCTGCCGCCGGTACGTCATCTCCTTCACGCGTACGGCCGATGACGTCGCCACCGTCTACGAGCTGGCCGAGCACGCGGCCGTCGGCGGCAAGCCGCCGGTGCTCGACGTCGTGCCGCTGTTCGAGACCGGCGAGGACCTCGATCGCTCGCCGGCCGTGCTGGACGGCATGCTGCGCCTCGCGCCCGTACGCCGGCGGCTGCTGGAGACCGGCCGCCGGCTGGAGGTCATGCTCGGCTACTCCGACTCGGCCAAGCAGCTCGGCCCGACGACGGCGACGCTGAAGCTGTACGACACGCAGGCGGCGCTGGCCTCGTGGGCGGCTCGCCACGACATCCGGCTCACGCTCTTTCACGGCCGCGGCGGGGCGCTCGGCCGCGGCGGCGGTCCGGCCAACCGCGCGGTGCTGGCCCAGGCGCCGGGCTCGGTCGCGGGACGGTTCAAGGTGACCGAGCAGGGCGAGGTGATCTTCGCCCGCTACGGCCACAAGGAGATCGCCCGGCGGCATGTCGAGCAGGTGACCAGCGCGGTCCTGCTGGCCTCCACGCCGGGGATCGAGGATCGCGCGCTGGCGGCGGCCGAGCGGTTCCGCCCGCTCGCCGACCGGATCAGCGCGGCGGCCGAGCAGACCTACCGGTCGCTGGTCGAGGCCGAGGGCTTCGCCGACTGGTTCGCGCACGTCAGCCCGTTGCACGAGATCGGAGGCCTGCGCCTCGGCTCGCGCCCGTCGCGGCGCAAGGCGACCGCCTCGCTGGAGGACCTGCGGGCCATCCCGTGGGTGTTCTCCTGGACCCAGACGCGGGTCAACCTGCCCGGCTGGTACGGCCTGGGCAGCGGGCTGGCCGCCGTGGACGACCTGGACGAGCTGCGCGAGGCGTACTCCTCGTGGCCGTTGTTCGCCGCGCTCCTGGACAACGCCGAGATGAGCCTGGCCAAGACCGACCGGGCCATCGCCGAGCGCTACCTCGCGCTGGGCGACCGGCCGGACCTCGCCGCGGCGGTGCTGGCGGAGTACGACCGGACCCGGTCCCTCGTGCTCCAGGTCACCGGCCACACGCGGCTGCTGGAGGACCGCAACGTCCTGTCCCGCGCCGTCGAGCTGCGCAACCCGTACGTCGACGCGCTGTCCCACCTCCAGCTGCGCGCGCTGCAGGAGTTGCGCGCCGGGATCGAGGACGACGCGCAGCGGGCGAAGGTCGAGGATCTCCTGCTGCTCGCCGCGGCCGGCGTCGCGGCGGGTCTGCAGAACACGGGATGATCCCGGCCGGACGGGCGGTTGACTGACGTCATGGGAATCAGGCGGGCCGAGGCTCCCGACCGTGCGGCGGTGGAGACGATCGTACGCACGGCCTATGAGCCGTGGGTCGAGACGATCGGCGCGGTTCCGCTCCCGATGGTCGCCGACTACGGCGACCTCATCGAACGGGGCCGCGTTCACGTCCTGGAGAACGGCGAGGTCGACGCGCTGATCGTGCTGGGGACCGACGACGACGTCCTGCTGGTGGAGAACGTCGCGGTCCGGCCCGACCGCCAGGGACGCGGCCTGGGGCGGCGGCTCATGGCGTTCGCGGAGTTCCGTGCCCGGTCACTGGGGCTGTCCGAGCTCCGGCTCTACACGAACGAGAAGATGGTCTCCAACATCGGGCTGTACGAGTCGCTGGGTTACCGTGAGACCGGACGGGAGTCTCTGGAGGGCCGGCACGTGGTGCATATGCGCAAGGAGTTGTAGCACCGGTAAAAGGAAGCAACCCGGGACGGAGAGCTCTGTTTAACCTAGAGTCAGGGGTGATGACTGTTCGCGAACCAGTGCCTCACCTCTCGCCGCTCCCGCGTTTCGCCATCCTCGTCGATGTCGGATACCTCTACGCCGCGGCGGGTGACCTGCTGTTCGGCATCTCCTCCCGGCGGTCCTACCGCGTGAACGCCGAAGGGCTGATCAAGGCACTGGAGGAGCGCGCCGCCGCGTGCATGCGCGGTGAGCTGCTGCGCGTCTACTGGTTCGACGCGGCGCGCGACCGGGTGCCCACGATCGACCAGCGGGTCGTCGCGCCGCTGCCGCGGGTCAAGCTCCGCCTCGGCAACCTCAACAAGCACAACCAGCAGAAGGGCGTGGACGCCCAGATCCGCGAGGACCTGGAGACGCTCGCCCGGCACGGCGCCGTCACCGACGCGATCCTCATCGCCGGCGACGAGGACATGGTGCCCGCGGTGGAGGCGGCCCAGACCTACGGCGTCCGCATCCACCTGTGGGGCGTCGAGCCACCGTACGGCACCAACCAGGCCGAACGCCTGATCTGGGAGTCCGACACCGTCGACGTCGTGGACGCCGAGTTCGTCAAGCCCTACTTCGAGCTCGACACCACGCGCGAGGAGACCGAGGAGACGCCCACGGCGCCCCCGATCCCCTCGCCCACCGCGGTGTTCGGCGGCCGTCCGCCCCGCCCGGTGCCGACACCGGCGTCGATGCGCCAGCAGGTCGCCCAGACGGGCTCGGTCGCCAAGCTCGGCCCGTCGCGCCAGCAGATGGAAGAGATCGGCGAGCACATCGCGCACAAGTGGATCCTCACCCGTGGCCGCGACAACATCCGCGACCTGCTGCCCGGCAAGATGCTGCCCACGGTCATCGACAAGGAGCTGTTGATCGAGGGGGAGAAGGAGCTCGGGTACTCCCTGCGCCCGTACAAGGAGGCGCGCGACTGGCTGCGGGAGGGGTTCTGGGCCCGCGTCTACCGCGAGTTCGACTTCGGCGTCGGTGTCTCGGGCCGGGAACCGCGCTGACGACCGACCGCGCCCGGATGCCGCTGGTCGAAGGTCTGGACGTCTCGCCGGGCGCACGTAAGACCCGGACCTTGGTCCCGGTACGGCGCGTTGAGGCAGAAACCCACCCAGCCGCGGCAGGACCCCCGACCCTCAGGGCGGGGGGCATGTCAGGTGCTCTAGGGTTTCTGCCGTGAGTCACTCCCCGTACACCGATCTTGACCGGCCGCCACTGAACGCGCGGGCGTTGAACCGCGCGCTGGTCCGGCCCGGCGGGCTCTGGCGCGAGATCCGCGTGGTGGAGGAGACCGGCTCGACCAACACCGACCTGGCGGACCTCGCCCGCGAGGGCGCCGAGCCGGGCCTGGTGCTGGTCGCCGAGGCGCAGACGTCGGGACGCGGCCGGATGGGCCGCACGTGGTCGGCGCCGCCGCGGTCGGGCCTGGCGTTCTCCGTCCTGCTCCCGCAGGAGGAGTCCGTCACGCGGCTGGGCTGGCTGCCGCTGGTGGCGGGCGTCGCGGTCGTGTCGGCGCTGCGGGGGTTCGCCGAGGTCGAGGGCTTCGGCCGCGGCCGGATGGCCGAGGCCACGCTCAAATGGCCCAACGACGTGCTGATCGGCGACCGCAAGCTGGCCGGCATCCTGGCCCAGCGAGTGGAGACCGGGGTGATCGTCGGCATCGGGTTGAACGTCGGTCTCCGCGCGGACGAACTGCCGGTGCCGACCGCGACGTCGCTGGCCATCGAGGAGGCGCCCGCCGACCGCGATCCGCTGCTTCGAGCGATCCTGCGCGCGCTGGAGGCCCGTCACGGTGAGCTTCGCACGAGCGGAGAGGCGCCGCTGCGCGAGGCGTATCGGGCGATGTGCGGCACGCTGGGCCGGCGGGTGCGCGTCGAGCTGCCCGGCGGTTCGACGCTCGTCGGGGAGGCCATCGACGTCGAAGAGGCCGGTCGCCTGGTGGTTCGCGCGGACGATGGGGAACATCTTCTCAATGCGGGAGATGTCGTACATGTCCGATAGTTGACGTCAACTGGACCGCCCTGCGGTGCGCCGCTTTAATGATTAAGTAATCCGTCCCCCCGGAGGTTCTTGCATGGCCAGTGTTGCGGAGGTCAAGGGCGCCATCGCCCAGGCCGGCGAAGAGGCGGAGCAGGCCGTGCAGCTGCTCGTCGAGGCCGGCAGCCGGGCCGAGGCCGCACTGCAGTTCCTGGTGGCCGTGGCGCAGGGCAGCGAGCACGACGCGCTGGAGGGTTCCCTGGGGGCGATGGGGCAGGCGGTGGAGAGCATCGGCGAATGCCAGGCGCAGATCGCCGCGGCGGTCGAAGAGGCCAACAAATACTCCGACGGGCTTTGAGATCACCGACGCGCGTGCACGTCCCAGGAATCCCAAAATGACATTAAAGCCCGCTGATCTCCTCGCCGCGGTACGGCAGGACATCCGGCAGGCACGCGCGACGATCCGCGCGCGCAGGAACGACCTCGACGAGACGATCGCCGGGTCCGAGGCCGCCGTCGAACGCGCCCGCGCCGAGGCCGCCGCGACGAGCGGCCCGGAGACCGAGGCGGTCCTCGAACGCTGGCAGCGGTACGCCGGCGAGGTCGCCCCCGGCGCGGCCTCGGCCCCGTGGACACGGTGGCCGTCCGAGCCGGAGCCGAGCGACGACGGGCCGTGTCTCTACCGCGTCGGGTCGATCGACGGCCGGATCCCCGCGCTGGTGCCGCTGCTGGACGCCGGTCACCTGCGCGTCGTCGGCGACGACCTGGCCACCGCCGACGCGGTCGTGGACTCCCTGCTGGCCCGCATCGTCGCGACGACGCGGCCGGGCACCGTGCGGATCAGCCTGTACGACCCGCGCCGGCTGGGCGCCGGCCTCGGCGGCTTTCACGCGCTGTCCCGGCCCGGCCTGCTCACGGTGTACGGGGTCGAGGAGCTGAAGGACCTGCTGCGGTCGCTCGACCGCGACATCCGGCGGATCCAGCGCGACGTGCTGGGCGGCGGGCACGCCTCACTCGCCGAGCTGGCCGCCGCGAACGGGCGGCGGCCCGAGCCCTGGCGGGTGGTGATCGTGCAGGCCCCGGTGCGCGGCCTGCGCGACGACGAGATCGCCCATCTGGAGAGCGTGATGCACGCCGGCTCCGCCTGCGGCATCCACGTGATCTGCCGTGACGTCACGCTGGAGCACGCACCCGGCCTGGAGACGATCGAGGTCGGCGCGGACGGCGCGATACGGACGTCGATGACCGGCGAGCTGGAGGCCACCGCCGAGCCGCCGCCCCCCGACCTGGTCCGCGCGGTCTGCGAGCGCGCCGCCCGGTGGGTCGGCATCGAGCGCGACCCGCCGCGCTTCGCCGAGCTGCTGCCGCCGCGAATGTGGGAGGAGTCGTCGGCGCCGGGCGTCCGCGCGCCGATCGGCGAGGACGTCGACCGGTACGAGGCGGTCGAGGTACTGCTCGGCGACGATCCGGTGCACGCGCTGGTCGGCGGGCCGCCGGGCTCGGGCAAGACCAACTTCCTGTACGGCCTGATCGGCTCGCTGGCCGCCCGCTACAGCCCGGACGAGCTGGAGTTCTACCTGCTCGACTTCAAGGAGGGCGTGTCGTTCGCGCGGCTGGCCAGCGGGCGCACCGACAAGACGTGGCTGCCGCACGCCCGGCTCATCGGCGTGAACATCAACCAGGACCGGGAGTTCGGCCTGGCGCTGCTGCGCTTCCTCGGCCACGAGCTCGAACGCCGCGGCGCCGCCGCACGTGAGCACGAGGTCACCAAGATCGAGGAGCTGCGCACCGCCGATCCCGACGGCCACTGGCCGCGCATCGTCGCGGTGATCGACGAGTTCCAGGTGCTGATCCAGCAGTCGGGCCGGCTCACCGACGAGTCGTTGTTCCTCCTCAACGACCTCGCGCGCCGGGGCCGGTCGCAGGGCATCCACCTCGTCCTGGCCAGCCAGAACGTCGGCGGTGTGCAGTCCCTCTGGGGACGCGGCGCGATCCTCGACCAGTTCACGCTGCGCGTCGCGCTGCCCAAGGCGCGGCGCATCCTGGCCGATGACAACCTCGCCGCCCAGCAGGTCGCGCGGTTCTGCGCCGTGGTCAACGCCGAGTCGGGCGCGCGGCAGGCCAACCGCGTGGCCCGGCTGCCCGACGCCGGGGCGCCCGGCACCTTCGACAAGCTCCAGCGCGAGCTGTGGCAGCAGCGGCCCGAACAGCTCGCGCCGCCGCGCATCTTCGACGGCGCCCACGTGCCCGAGCTGATGAGCGTGCCGGTCCAGCCGCCGGGCGAGGGCGTCGTGGGCCAGCTGATCGACCT
>NZ_JBHLZP010000292.1:0-10563 GCF_042429965.1 Actinoallomurus acaciae | reverse complement strand
CGCGGTGGACGTGCTCACCGGCGGACTCCCGCAGGTCGGCGACCAGCGGGACGACCGGGTTGCCCGCGCCCCGCGCCCGTACGGCCAGGTCGTCCAGGTCGACGTTCGCGGTGAGGATGGCCTCGGCGACACCCTCGGGGACCATGCCGAGGCGCGCCTGGGCGCGCGCGAGGGCCGCCTCGGCGTCCAGCAGCGCGCGCAGCCAGGCCTCGCCGGAGGTGGCCTTCTCCGCGGCGGTGCCGGCGGCGACCGGTGAGAGCAGGTCAGACGGCAAAGAAGACCGTCTCCTGCCCGCCCTGGAGGTGAACGTCGAAACGGTAGGACCGCTCGTGCTCGCGAACGGCCACCAGCGTGTCGCGCCGGTCCGCCGGGACGCCGGACAGGACCGGGTCGCCGGCGTTCCCCGGCTCACCGGGGAAGTAGATCCGGGTGATGACCGGCTTGAGCAGGCCGCGCGCGAACACGAGCAGGGCGACGTACGGGGTCGGGCCGCCCGGCTTCAACGTGGAGAACCAGTAGTGCCCGGCGGCGTCCGTACCGCAGCGGCCGAAGCCGGCGAAGTCGTGTCCCTCGCGGGCCAGCGCGCCCACCGCGCGCGGCACCTCGCCGTCCGGACCGGCCTGCCAGGTCTCGAGGAGGGCGTCGGGCAGCGGCTCGCCCGCGCCGTCGAAGACGGTGCCGTGGATCCGGATGGCGTCGGGGTGCCACTCGGGCACCACGCGCGGGCCGTCGCCGTACGGGAGGGCGTAGCCGAAGAACGGGCCGACCGTCTGCGAGGGCGTGGTCTCGGTCATGAGTCCCCCTTGGTCGGAGGGGGTGACCACGGGCGCGTGCCTTCGATCCGCTCGGTCATAGGCTCTCCTCCGTCGGAGGTGGTGAGCACGGGTACGTGCCTTCGCTTCGCTCGGTCATGGGCCCTCCTCCGTCGGGGTCGAGCCGAGGACGATGTCCCACTGGTAGCCCAGCGCCCACTCCGGGACGGTCGTGTCCATGTCGAAGCGGGAGATCAGGCGCTCCCTGGCCTTCTCGTCCGCGATCGAGCCGAAGATCGGATCGTAGGCGAACAGCGGATCGCCCGGGAAGTACATCTGGGTGACGAGCCGCTGGGTGAAGGCGGTGCCGAACACCGAGAAGTGGATGTGCGCGGGACGCCAGGCGTTGTGGTGGTTCCGCCAGGGGTAGGCGCCCGGCTTGATGGTGACGAACCGGTACCGCCCCTCGCCGTCGGTCAGGCAGCGGCCGGTGCCGGTGAAGTTGGGGTCGAGCGGCGCCGGGTGCTGGTCGCGCAGGTGGATGTAGCGGCCGGCGGCGTTGGTCTGCCAGATCTCCACGAGCGTGTTCGGCACCGGGCGCCCGGAGGAGTCCAGCACGCGGCCGGTGACGATGATCCGCTCGCCGAGAGGCTCGCCGGCGTGCTGCCTGGTCAGGTCGTTGTCGAGCAGGCCGAGCTCGGAGTGGCCGAAGACCGGGCTGGACAGTTCGATGGCGTCCGGCCCGTACTCGGGCACGATCAGCGGCCGTGACGGAGCCCGTAGCGGGGTGCTCTTGTACGGCGGATGCAGGTAGGGAGGGTGCGGATCGCTCACGGGTTCTCCTTTGCGGCCCGGGGCCGGGGGCGTCCCCGGGTCATGACGCGGCGGCGAGGGGTGGGTCGGTGCGTTCGCGGATCTCCTGCTCGCTCACCTCTGGCGCGGTCTCGACCAGGACGAGTCCGTCCGGGGTGACGTCGATGACGCCCAGGTCCGTGATGATCCGCTGGACGCAGGCGCGGCCGGTGAGCGGCAGGGCGCAGTCCTTGACGATCTTGGAGTTGCCGTCCCGGTCGTTGTGGCTCATGACGACGATCACGCGGCGGGCGCCGTGGACGAGGTCCATCGCGCCGCCCATGCCTTTGATCATTTTTCCGGGGACCGCCCAGTTGGCGAGGTCGCCGCGGGCCGAGACCTGCATTGCGCCGAGCACCGCGACGTCCACGTGGCCGCCGCGGATCATGCCGAACGACAGCGACGAGTCGAAGGAGGACGCCCCGGGCCGTACGGTGACGGTCTCCTTGCCCGCGTTGATCAGGTCCGGGTCGACCTCATCCTCGGCCGGGTAGGGGCCGACGCCCAGGAGGCCGTTCTCCGAGTGGATCACCACGTCGACTCCGGCCGGCAGATACCCGGGGATCAGCGTCGGCAGCCCGATGCCGAGGTTGACGTACATCCCGTCGGACAGCTCCCGCGCCGCACGCTCGGCGATCTGCGCCCTGGACCAGCTCATCCGGTCACCGTCCGCTTCTCGATGGGCTTGTCGGCGGCCTGCTCGGGGGTCAGGGCGACGACACGCTGGACGAAGATGCCGGGCAGATGGACCTCATCGGGGTCGATGGCGTCGACGAGCTCCTCGACCTCGGCGACCGCGACGCGGGCGGCCATCGCGCACAGGGGGTTGAAGTTGCGCGCGGAGCGGTGGAAGACCAGGTTGCCGTGCCGGTCGCCGCGGACGGCGCGGACCAGCGCGAAGTCGGTGGTGATGCTCTCCTCCAGGACGTACTCCCGGCCGCCGAACTCACGGACCTCCTTGGGCGGAGAGGCCACCGCGACCTCGCCGTCCGGGCCGTACCGCCAGGGCAGCCCGCCCTCGGCGACCAGCGTGCCGACGCCGGCCGGGGTGTAGAAGGCGGGGATGCCGCAGCCGCCGGCGCGCAGCCGCTCCGACAGCGTGCCCTGCGGCATCAGCTCCAGCTCGATCTCGCCGCCGAGGTAGCGGCGGGCGAGCTCCTTGTTCTCCCCGACGTACGAGCCCCGCGCCCGGGCGATCCGGCCGGCGTCGAGGAGGCGTCCCAGGCCGAGGCCGATGGTCCCGCAGTTGTTCGAGACGATCGACAGCGCCGAGGCGCCCGCGGCGTACACGGCGTCGATCAGGGTGAACGGCACACCGCACAGCCCGAACCCGCCGACGGCGATCGACGCGCCGTCGCCGAGGTCCGCGACCGCCTCCGCCGCCGAGGGAGCCACCTTGTCCATGTACACCACCCTGCCCAGGCCGCCCGAGCCGCTCACGACCGTTCTTCCGCTCAGCGGAAGAACAGTGATCGCGGCGGACCGGTTCGCGAAGGACGTCCGGAACACGTCGCGGGCCCGTACACCGACGCCCCGGGATCGCGCCGCCCCCTTGGTACCGTCGAATCGGTGGCGGTGACTGAGGAGGACACACCGATGCAGCGGGCCGACGAGCCACGTGGGACGACCGGCGGGAGCCGGCCCGCCGGGGGCGCCCGGCCGACGCCGTGACCGGCGCGCACGACCACGACGGCCACGGGCACACTCACGGGGTGAGCGCGGACTCCGACAAGCGCCTGCTCACCGCCGCGCTCGCGCTGATCCTGGCGTTCATGGCCGGCGAGATCGTCGTGGGCGTTCTCGCCCGTTCGATCGCGCTGATCTCCGACGCGGCGCACATGCTCACCGACGCCGCGTCGATCGCCCTGGCGCTGATGGCCATGCGTCTGGCGGCCCGGCCCCCGCGCGGCGGTTACACCTACGGCCTCACCCGCGCCGAGATCCTGTCCGCGCAGGCCAACGGGATCACCCTGCTGGTGCTGTCGGCGTGGCTGACCTACGAGGCGGTCCGGCGGCTGATCCATCCGCCGGAGGTGATCGGTGGGATGGTGCTCGCCACGGCTCTCGCCGGGGTGGTGGTCAACCTGGGGGCGAGCTGGCTGATCGGCCGGGCCAACCGCGACAGCCTCAACGTCGAGGGCGTCTTCCAGCACATCGTGACCGACCTGTACGCCTTCATCGCCACCGCGGCCGCCGGGCTCGTCGTGATCCTCACCGGCTTCGGGCGGGCGGACGCGATCGCGTCGCTCATCGTCGTCGCCCTGATGGTCAAGGCCGGTTCCGGGCTCGTGCGCGACTCGGGGCGGATCTTCCTGGAGGCCGCGCCCGCCGCGCTATCGCCCGAGCGGATCGGGCAGGCGCTGGCCGCCCGCCCCCACGTCGTCGAGGTGCACGACCTGCACATCTGGCAGATCACCTCGGGCATGCCGGCGGCCTCGGCCCACGTGCTCGTCGCCGTCGGCGAGGACTGCCACGCCGTACGCCACGACCTGGAGCACGTGCTGGAGCACGACTACCAGATCACCCACACGACACTCCAGGTCGACCACGCCTCGGAGCAGCTCCTGACCATCGAGCGGCGGCACTGCGACGACCCGCACGGCCCCAGCCACCGGAGAAATTGAGTGGCGCCGCACCGCGTCATGGGGCAACGTAGAGGTCCCAGGTACCGGGCGGTCCGGACGCTTGCCTATTCTCTGCGGATGTATGGGATCTTCGCTTTCTGACGTGCGGTCACGGCTGCCCGAGCTGATGCTGCACGACCAGCACCGGCTGCGCCGTCGTCTCGACGGCATCCGCGGCGTACGCGACGACGCCGCCCGTGCGGACGTCCTCGCGAAGGTCACCGCCGATCTCGAGGCCGCCGAGCTGCGGGTCGCGCTGCGCCGCGACGCGATGCCCGAGGTGACCTACCCCGAGGCCCTGCCGGTCAGCCGCCGCAAGGACGAGATCCGCGACGCGATCGAGAAGAACCAGGTCGTGATCGTCGCCGGGGAGACCGGGTCGGGCAAGACGACGCAGCTGCCCAAGATCTGCCTGGAGCTCGGCCGGGGCGTCAAGGGGCAGATCGGGCACACCCAGCCGCGCCGCCTGGCCGCGCGTACGGTGTCCGAGCGGATTGCCGAAGAGCTGCACACCACGATCGGCGAGACCGTCGGCTACCAGGTGCGCTTCACCGACCATTCCAGCGACACCACGCTGGTCAAGGTCATGACCGACGGCATCCTGCTGAACGAGCTGGCGCGCGACCGGATGCTCCGGCGCTACGACACCCTGATCATCGACGAGGCGCACGAGCGCAGCCTCAACATCGACTTCATCCTCGGGTACATCAAGCGGCTGCTCCCCCGGCGGCCCGACCTCAAGGTGATCATCACCTCGGCCACCATCGACCCGGAGCGCTTCTCCCGGCACTTCGATGACGCGCCGATCGTCGAGGTGTCCGGCCGCACGTACCCGGTCGAGGTGCGCTACCGGCCGGTCGAGGAGGACGACGACCCGACCCAGGCCATCCTGGACGCGGTGGACGAGCTCGCCCTCGAACCCCCGGGCGACGTGCTGGTCTTCCTGTCCGGCGAGCGCGAGATCCGCGACACCGCCGACGCCCTGGACAAGCGTGCCAAGGCAAAGAACGCGGTGTCCTGGGAGATCCTGCCGCTGTACGCCCGGCTGTCCGCCGCCGAGCAGCACCGGGTGTTCCAGCCGCACGGTGGGCGCCGGATCGTGCTGGCCACCAACGTCGCGGAGACCTCGCTCACGGTCCCGGGCATCAAGTACGTCATCGACCCGGGCACCGCGCGGATCTCGCGCTACAGCCACCGTACGAAGGTGCAGCGGCTGCCGATCGAACCGGTGTCGCAGGCCTCGGCCAACCAGCGCAAGGGCCGCTGCGGACGCGTCTCGGAGGGCGTGTGCATCCGGCTCTACTCCGAGGACGACTTCCTCACGCGGCCGGAGTTCACCGACGCGGAGATCCTGCGGACCAACCTCGCCTCGGTCATCCTGCAGATGACCACCCTGGGCATCGGCGACATCCTCGACTTCCCGTTCATCGACCCGCCCGACCGGCGCAACGTCAAGGACGGCGTCGCCCTGCTGGAGGAGCTCGGCGCCCTGTCGTCGGGGAAGCTGACCCCGATGGGCCGCAAGATCGCCCAGCTTCCGGTCGACCCGCGCCTGGCCCGGATGGTGCTGGAGGCCGACCGCAACGGCTGCGTACGCGAGGTCATGGTGATCGCCGCCGCGCTGTCCATCCAGGACCCGCGCGAACGGCCCGCCGACCGGCGGCAGGCGGCCGACGAGAAGCACGCGCGGTTCGCCGACAAGGAGTCGGACTTCCTCGCCTACCTCAACCTGTGGGACTACCTCCGCGAGCGGCAGAAGGAGCTGTCGGGGAACCAGTTCCGCCGGCTGTGCAAGCAGGAGTTCCTGCACTACCTGCGCGTCCGTGAGTGGCAGGACATCTACGGCCAGCTACGGCAGATCGGGCGCGACCTCGGCGTCACTCCGGGCAGCACGCCCGCCGACCCGCAGCAGGTGCACGTCTCGCTGCTCGCCGGCCTGCTGTCGCACATCGGCCTGCTGGACGAGCCGAAGAAGGAGGCCAGGAAGGACGGCCGGCGCGGCCCACGCGAGTACGACGGCGCGCGGAGCGCCCGGTTCGCCCTCTTCCCGGCCTCCGCCCTGGCGAAGAAGCCGCCGCGCTGGGTGATGGCGGCCGAGCTGGTGGAGACCTCGCGGCTGTGGGCGCGCATCGCCGCCCGGATCGAGCCGGAGTGGGTCGAACCGCTGGCCGGGCACCTGGTCAAGCGCACCTACAGCGAGCCGCACTGGGAGAAGAAACAGGGCGCCGTGATGGCCTACGAGAAGGTCACGCTGTACGGCGTGCCGATCGTGGCCGAGCGCAAGGTGAACTACGCGCGGATCGAGCCGGAGCCGTGCCGGGAGCTGTTCATCCGCCACGCGCTGGTCGAGGGCGACTGGGACTCCCACCATCGTTTCCTCCGCGACAACCGGCGGCTGCTGGAGGAGGCCGAGGAGCTGGAGCACCGGGCCCGGCGCCGCGACATCGTAGTGGACGACGAGACCCTGTTCGAGTTCTACGACCAACGGGTCCCCGCCTCCGTGGTGTCGGCGCGGCACTTCGACTCGTGGTGGAAGAAGGCGCGGCGCGAGACGCCGGACCTGCTGCTGTTCTCCACCTCCATGCTGGTCAACGAGGCCGCGGACGCGGTCACCCGGGAGGACTACCCCGACTCCTGGCAGGCGGACGAGCAACGGCTGCCGCTGTCGTACCAGTTCGAGCCGGGCACGGAGGCCGACGGCGTGACGGTGCGGATCCCGCTGCCGGTGCTCAACCAGGTGGACGCCTCCGGCTTCGACTGGCAGATCCCCGGACTGCGCGAGGACCTGGTCACCGAGCTGATCCGCTCGCTGCCCAAGCGGCTGCGGGTCAACTTCGTCCCGGCGCCGGACGTGGCCCGCAAGGTGCTGGACCGGCTGGACCCGTCGTCGGGCCCGCTGCTGGAGTCGCTGTCCCGCGAGCTGCGCGAGATGACCGGCGTGGACGTCCCGGTCTCGGCGTGGGACCTGTCCCGGGTGCCCGCCCACCTGAAGATCACCTATCGGGTGGTGGACCGGCGTGACACGCTGGCGGAGGGCAAGGACCTGGAGGAGCTGAAGCGCCGCCTCGCCCCGAAGGTGTCGGCGACGCTGGCGCGGGCGTCGGACGCGATCGAGCGCCGGGGCCTGCGCACCTGGGACATCGGCACGCTGCCCCGGGTCCACGAGCGAGGCCGGGTCAGGGCGTACCCGGCGCTGGCCGACGAGGGCGACAGCGTCGCGATCCGCACCTATCCGACGGAGGCGGAGCAGGCGCGGTCGATGTGGCGCGGCACGCGGCGCCTGGTGCTGCTGAACTCCCCGTCGCCGACGAAGGCGTTGCAGTCGAAGCTGAGCAACCAGGCCAAGCTGGTGCTGAGCACGACGCCGCACGGCAGCGTCGCGGCGCTGCTGGACGACTGTGCGGCCTGCGCCGCCGACAAGCTGATCACCGAGGCCGGCGGCCCGGCGTGGGACGAGGCGGGCTTCACCCGCCTGAAGGACCACGTGCGCGCCGAGCTCTTCGACACGACGGCGGTCGTGTTCGACCACGCGCAGCGGATCCTGGCCGCCTGGCAGGAGATCGAGGCGCGGCTGAAGAGCACGACGAGCCCGACGCTGGCCCCGTCGGTGACCGACGTCCGCGCCCAGCTGAGCCGCCTGATCTTCCCCGGCTTCCTGACGGCGGCGGGCTTTCGCCGCCTGCCGGACCTGCTGCGCTACCTGCGTGCGATCGCCCGCCGGCTGGAACGGCTGGCGGAGGACTTCCACCGCGACGCCGAGAGGACGCGGCAGATCCAGCAGTTGGAGGCGCGGTACGTCCGCACCCGCGACGACCACCCGGGAGAGCTGAGGATCCGCGAGGTCCGGTGGATGCTGGAGGAGCTGCGGGTGAGCTTCTTCGCCCAGCAGCTCGGCACGGCGTACCCGATCTCGGAGAAGCGCATCCTCAAGGCCCTGGACCAGGCCACGCCGTAGGCGAGGCGCGCGTCAGCGGGACAGGTCGTAGTCGCGGCGGCGGGCCTTGCGGGTGCGGGCCCAGTACTCGAAGGTGAAGCCCGGCCACAGCGTGCGGTTGACGCCCTGGTCGTCCAGGTACCAGCTCTTGCAGCCGCCCTCGTTCCACACCGCCTTGCGCAGGCGGCGCTGAAGGCCCCGGTTGAAGCGCCGCTGCGCGTCCGGGCGTACCTCGATGACGTCGGCCTTCTCCTCCTCCAGCAGGCGCAGGCAGCTCAGCACGTGCTGGACCTGGGACTCGATCATGAAGACGACCGAGTTGTGGCCGAGCCCGGTGTTGGGGCCCAGGAGCATGAACAGGTTCGGGAAGCCGGCGATCGTGACGCCGTGGTGGGCCTCGATGCCGTCGGCCCAGGCCTCCTGGATCTTCACGCCGCCGCGGCCGACGATGCGCTGTTCGGCCAGGGCGTCGGTGACCTTGAAGCCGGTGCCGTAGATGATGACGTCCGCCTCGTGCGCGGTGCCGTCGGCGGTGACCAGGCCGGTCTCGGTGATCTCGGCGATGTCGCCGGTGACGACGTCGACGTGCGGCCGGGACAGGGCCGGGTAGTAGTCCGAGGACAGCAGGATGCGCTTGCAGCCGATCGTGTAGTCCGGGGTGACCTTGGCGCGCAGCTCCGGGTCGGGCACCTGGCGGGCGATGTGCGCGCGTGCCACCTTCTCCTGCGGGGCCATGAGCTTCGGGCTGATCGTGAAGCCGACCGCGCGGGCCTCCAGCACCCAGTAGATCGTGTCGCGGAAGGCGCGGGCCGCGCCGGGAACATAGCGGAACAGCCCGCGGGCCCACGTGGGGAAGACGAAGTCGGGTTTCGGCTGAACCCACGGCGGGGTGCGCTGGAACACGCGCAGGCTCGCCGCGCGCTCGGCGACCTTCGGCACGAACTGGATGGCCGACGCGCCGGTGCCGATCACGGCGACCCGCTTGCCGGTCAGGTCGCAGGAGTGGTCCCACCGCGCCGAGTGGAACGCCGTCCCGGTGAAGCGCTCGGCACCGGGGATGTTCGGCAGCGACGGGACGTGCAGCGCGCCGATGCCCGACACGACCGCCTTGGGGGTGAGCACGGTGCCGTCGCCGAGGGCGACGCGCCAGTGGCGCGCCTCGTCATCCCACTCCAGGGAGTCGGCCACGGCGCCGTACCGGATGTGCGGGGCCAGCCCGTACTTGTCGACACAACGCCGCAGATAGGCCCAGATCTCCTTCTGGGGGGCGAACATCCGCGACCAGCCGGGGTTCAGCTCGTACGAGAAGGAGTACATGTGGGAGGGCACGTCGCAGGCGCAGCCCGGATATCGGTTGTCGCGCCACGTGCCGCCGAGGTCGTCGTCCTTCTCCAGCACGACGAAGTCGTCGAATCCGGCCTTCTTCAGCTGGATCGCCATGCCAAGGCCGGCGAACCCCGAGCCGATGATCGCGAGTTTCACGTGACCTCCAGTCCGCGTACCTACCGGTAGTAGGTTACCAACGGTAGGTTACCGGGGGTAGGTCGTGAGATACAGTTCACAGGTGGAGACCAAACGGCGCAGGATGACGCGGGCCGAGCGGGAGCGGCAGATGCTCGACGTCGCCGAGGAGGTCTTCGCCTCACAGGGGTACGGCGCGGTGTCCATGGAGGAGATCGCGGTACGCGTCGGGCTGTCCAAGCCGATGCTGTACGAGTACTTCGGCTCCAAGGAGGGCCTGCTGCTCGCCACCATCGCCCGGGCGCGGCGCGAACTGCGCGAGACCACCGAGCGCGCGGCGACCGAGGGCGAGACCGCCGAGGACAAGCTCTACAACGGCTACCTCGCCTACTTCCGCTTCAACGAGGCGCACCGCCGCTCGTGGCTGGTGCTGCTCCAGGAGCCGGTGCTGCTCGGCGGCGCGGCCGGGGAGATCGAGGCGACCCGCCGCCAGCAGACGGATCTGATCGTCGCGCAGATGGAGTGGCTCGCCCCGGACCGGCCGAGGCGCGACCTGGAGGCGTACGCGGAGATCATCGTCGGCGCCTGCGAACGCCTGGCCCTGTGGCGCATGCGCAACCCGGACGTCGCCCCCGAGGAGGCGGCCCGCCAGATGATGGACGTGACCTGGAGAGGCCTGTCGGCGTACGGCACCTGAGCCAGCATCCGGTAAAGGGCGCCCGAATTAATCCTTATTGTCCGATAATCGCGTTATGCCCGAATGGCTGACGGGGAAAATCCAGCCATGGTGATCAACGCGCTCGGCCCGGCCGACGTCACGTGACGATGGATCGTCGGCGGCGGGCCGCCCGGCCGCCCGGCCGACCGCGACGGCCGCGGCATCTCCCGGACCAGGACGGCCCGGGGCGTCCGCGGGTGGAGCGGGCGATACGACGGCTCT
>NZ_JBHLZP010000291.1:0-10568 GCF_042429965.1 Actinoallomurus acaciae | reverse complement strand
CAGCCGGCCCGCGGCGGTGGTCGCGACCGGCCGTCGGCGGCGAGTCGCCGCCGCCTCCCGTGCCGTCACCGCCGACGCGTCCGCGCGACGCCGTCGTGCCTCGGGCCATCGGTCTCTCCGGTAAAGGACCGCAGCGGGCCGGCCGGCGCAGGGCGAGTTCGGTGCCCTGGCGTGGGTTGGGTCAGGTCGTTGATGGTGGCCGCCACGGTGGAGCCGCCGCGCCGCCTCGCCGCAGTGGCCTGATGGCTGTGCCTGGTCGCCGCACCCGCCCTGCCGCGGTATCGGCGCGATCGGTCACCTCGGGCCACCGAGGAGCGGAGCCGTGCGTACACCTTGATCGGCGCGGCATTGGATCGGCGGTCGGCTGCTCGCGTGCACCTGGGGCGGTGATCAGCAGGGTTCGTTGACGCTAAGGTTCGGGCTCCGACCGCTCCGGTCCGGCTCATCTGCGAAGCCCGGTGATCCCCATCGGCGGCTTCAGGCAAGGGTCGGGCCCGCGTCATGGGCATCCAGCGGGTCAAGGCTTGCCCTCGTCGTGGCGCTGGCGGCGGTCGGCCTTCACGGTCGCCTTCGTCGCGTGGGAACCGGTGGCACTCACGCCCACCTGCCAGGCGGTCGGTCCATCGGCCCGCCGACCCGGTCGCCGACCAGGTGCCCGCCGCCCGACAGGCGGGCGGCAGGGCCCCGGCGTCCGCGGTGAGGAGCTCTCCGACGTAACAGAGGCTGCCGGGGCGATCCCGACCGCCGGCGGCCTCGACGTCGGTGAGCGGCCGCGCGGCGCCCCTCGCCTCGGAGCCGCGCGTCCAGGCCGACCGGAGCCCTGGCCGGTCCGGAAACCGCGCATCCCCCGGTTCATCAGCAAGAGGCCATCCCGGAGTTCGTCCGCGAGCTGGCCTGGGGGCTGGTGACCGACCTCACGGCGGGCCTCGGACCAGCGCCTCGGGGCGAGTCGCCGTACCTGGGGGACCTGGACCGCATTCCGGTGAGCCGCGAGCGCGTCACCGAACGGCGCCGCGAGCAGCTGGAGCACCGGGCGCGGCACGGATTCGGCCGGCGGGCGATCCATCGCGGTGGCGATCTCGTGGGCGTGGCGGCGCTGAGCCGCCTGGGTTTTCCTGGTGCCCGGCATCGAGGAGTCGCTGGAGATCGGCTGCCGGGTCGGCCCGTCGCGGTGGGGACGGGGTTCGCGGCCGAGGAGGCGTCACAGGTCCCCGCCTTTACGTTGTAGATCACGTAGCGGCGGGTCGGCCGTCCGGCTCGTACGGTTGGCGGAACGTGAACGCATCCGGGCTCGGGCCCGTCTCGCGGAGGCGGGTCAGCCGGGCGAGTGCCTCCGTCACCGAGGGGATGTGGCCGGCCGGCACCCACCACAGCACCATGATCGGCTCTGCCGGGCGCTGGAACCACTCGCGGCGGCGCCGTACGTACTCCAGGTGGTCCGAGCGGTAGGTGAAGTCCCACAGCGCCTGGCGCGACTCCCACACGGACAGGTTGACGATCATGTCGTCGTCATCGTCCGGGTGGATCGAGGTGGCGTCCTGCCCGCCCTCGTCGGTCAGGCGCCACACGAAACCCGGGGACGCGTCGGCCAGGGCGTTGATCGGCTTGAGCCCGTCGACGAAGCCGGCCGACTCGAGGGCGTCCAGGGGTCGCCGCAGGCGGCCGACGTTGAGCTGCGCGAGGTGATGATCCGTCATGCGGGACAGCAGATCACTTCGGGCACTCTATAGTCAATGCTCATTATTTTTAGAAACGATCTCCACACAGCACTCCCCCGGCGTCGCTCGCATCCGCGCGCACAGACCTGTCTCCCCCATGCCTTCGAGCAGTCCCTCCACCAGAGCGAGATTCATGCCGCAGACCAGCGGCGGGAACTCCCGGGCCACGGCGTGGAACGGGCAGTTGCGCATGCGGACCGCCTCGCCCGCCCGGTACGGCGCGTAGCCCTGCCGCGCCAGCACCTCCTCCACGCCACCGTCCGCCGACTCCCCCGCCGTACGGCCGCGCCGCCGCGCGACCCGGTCCAGGTCGCTCTCTGCCCCCAGCGCGTCCACGACCTCCGCGAGCAGCGCCGCCGGCGTGCCGTAGTCGCGCGGCGGAAGACTCACGACGTGATCGACCGCGGAACGCCGGTAGAGCTTGGCGGGCCGCCCGGCTCCCGGACCCGACCGGCCGGGCGGACGGCGGAACACCACGTCGAGCAGGCCCGCGTCGGCCAGCCGGTCGAGGTGGAAGGCCGCCAGCGTCCGCTGGATCCCGGCCGCGTCGGCGGCCTCGGCACGCCCGACCTCATGATCCTGGGCGACCACGTAGTCATAGACGCGCCGCCGCACCGGATCGCTCAGGGCCGTGATGGCCTCCACATCGCTCACGCGCCCGATTTTAGGGAGCGTGCCGGCCGGTCAGTACGCGGCGAGAATGTCGATCACGAACACCAGCGTGTCGCGACGCGTGATGCCCGACGCGGAATGCCCCTTCGCGCCGTACCCCAAGCTCGGCGGAACCACCACCATCACCCGGCTGCCCACCGGCCTGCCGACGACCGCGCGGTCCCATCCGTCGATCATCTGCCGGGCGCCGGCCACCACCGAGTCCGGATGGCCGCGGCCGCGCGAGGACTCGAACGTCTTGTGGTTGCGCCAGATCTGCCCCAGGTCGTGGTAGACCACGACCTGCCGGGCCTCCACCGGCTTACCCGTGCCCTGCACGATCGTGCGCACCGTCAGCTTCGCCGGCGGGCGCGCCGACGGGATCGTCATCGACGGCACCGCGCCCGTCGTCACCCGGGGCAGGCCCGCCTCCGGCTGCGGCTCCACCGTGCCGTGCGCGGACGCGCCGTTGGGATAGACCGCCAGCACGTCCAGCACGAACACCAGCGAGTCACTGCCGCCGATCTGCAGCGCCGCGTAGCCGCTCGCGCCGTACCCCTGCCCCGGCGGGATCACCGCCACCACCCGGCTGCCCGGCCGCTGCCCGGCGAGCGCGCGGTTCAGCCCCGGCACCAGGTGCCCGTACGGGAACATCGCCGGGCGCCCCGCGTCGTAGCTGGTGGCGATCAGCTTGTGGTCACCGCCGTTCCAGCGGTAGCCGACGTAGTTCGCCGCGACCAGGTCGCCCGCCGCCACCTTGGCGCCCTTGCCCGAGTGCAGGGTCTTGACGCCGAGCTTGCCACCGGGCGCCGACCCCGGGATCGTCACCGATGGCTGCCGGCCGAGCGCCCCGGCCACCTTCACCCCGTCGGGCAGCCCTCCCCCGCTGCACGCGGCAGCGCACGAGACGAGGAGGGCCAGCAGAACCCACGGAGCGGCACGCCGCATACACCGACCTCCAGCGACCGGGTGATCAGATCGCGTCGAGGATATCGACAACGAACACGAGGGTGTCGGAGCCCTTGATGCCCGCCTGCGGCGACCCGGTCGAGCCGTAGCCCTCCTTCGGCGGGACGACCACCAGGACCCGGCTGCCGATCTTCTTGCCCACCAGCGCCTTGTCCCAGGCCGGGATCACCTGTCCGACACCGATCGGGAACCCGGCCGGAGCGCCGTGCTTGTAGCTGGAGTCGAACTCCTTGCCGGTGCGCCACAGCACACCGTCGTACTGGCCGATCAGCGTCTGGCCCTTGGCGACCGCCTTGCCGGTGCCCTCGATCAGCGTCTGGACCTGCAGCTTCGTCGGCGCCGAGCCCGACGGGATCTTGATCGTCGGGGCCTGGCCCGGCGCGCCCGGCGTGACCTGCGGGAGCTTCGCGTCGACCTTCTGCTGCGTGCCCTGCACCGACGCCGTCTTGCCGTAGGCCTTCAGCACGTCCACCGACAGCACCAGGTCATCGCCGGTGCCCAGCTTCAGCGCCTGCGCGACCTGGTCGCCGACGACCTTGTACGGCAGGGTCAGCTCCAGCCGCGTTCCCGGCGTACGGCCCACGATCTCCTTGTCCAGCGCCGGAAGCCCGGTCAGCTGGTTCGCGGTGCCCGCGGCCGGCTTGTTCTGCTTGAAGGTGTCCAGCAGCGGCGCGGGGGACTTTTTGGACTTGGCGGCCCACTGGTAGGCCGCCAGGTGCGCCACGACGAAGTCGTTGCTGCCGATCTTCGGCCCGGAGCCATGGATCAGCTCCTTGACGCTCTGCTTGACCGCCGGCTTGGCCTTGGGCACCGACACAGACGGTGCCTTGCCGAACGCGCCCTTGAACTTCACCGACGGAGCCGGCCGCGTCTCCCACCAGATGCCCGCACCGACGAGCGCCAGCACGACCACCACGCCTGCCACCGAGTAGATGATCTGGCGGCGCCTGGCGGCCTTGCGCGTCCCCTTGCGCGGTGCCGAACGAGTCTTGGCCCCGAGCGCGTGCGGGGTGAACTCGCTGCGACCGATGTCCCGGGCCTGCGGCATCGCCACCTTCGGCCGGGAATCCTGAGGCTCCTTGGTCTCCTCGGTCTCCTCGGTCTCGGTTTCCTCGCGGCCTTCGACTTCAGACATCTTCTCCACCGTTTCGCGGGCATGACGACAGCACGAACGCACCCAACCTTCTAGCAGGCACCTAAAGGTAGCGTGAGAACGCGGTCACATTCCCGCGATCAACTTGTCGACACGGTCGTCCACCGAGCGGAACGGGTCCTTGCACAGCACCGTGCGCTGGGCCTGGTCGTTCAGCTTCAGGTGCACCCAGTCGACCGTGAAGTCCCGGCGTTTCTCCTGCGCCCGCCGGATGAACTCCCCGCGCAACCTCGCGCGTGTCGTCTGCGGCGGCACCGACTTCGCCTCGAAGATCGCCAGGTCGCGCGCCACCCGGTCCACCGACCCGCGCCGCTCCAGCAGGTAGTACAGCCCCCGCCCGCGGTGCACGTCGTGGTAGGCCAGGTCCAGCTGCGCCACCCGCGGCGAGCTCAGCGGCAGATCGTACTTCTGCCGGTACCGCTCGATCAGCTGGTATTTCGTCACCCAGTCGATCTCCCGCGCCACCAGGTCCAGATCGCCCGTCTCCACCGCGCGCACGGTCCGCTCCCACAGGTCCAGCACCCGCAGCACCACCGGATCGGCGCCGCGCCGGTCGACGAAGTCGCGCGCCTTGTCCAGGTACTCCGACTGGATCTCCAGCGAACTGGCCTCCCGCCCATTCGCCAACCGCACCTTGCGCCGCCCCGTCATGTCGTGGCTGACCTCGCGGATCGCCCGGATCGGGTTCTCCAGCGTCAGGTCGCGCATCACCACGCCGGCCTCGACCATGCGCAGCACCAGGTCGGTCGCCCCGACCTTGAGCAGCATCGTCGTCTCGCTCATGTTCGAGTCACCGACGATCACGTGCAGCCGCCGGAACCGCTCCGCGTCCGCGTGCGGTTCGTCCCGCGTGTTGATGATCGGCCGCGACCGTGTCGTCGCCGACGACACGCCCTCCCAGATGTGCTCCGCACGCTGGCTCACGCAGTACACCGCGCCGCGCGGCGTCTGCAGCACCTTGCCGGCCCCGCAGATGATCTGACGTGTCACCAGGAACGGGATCAGCACGTCGGCCAGGCGGCCGAACTCACCGTGCCGCCCGACCAGGTAGTTCTCGTGGCAGCCATAGGAGTTGCCGGCCGAATCGGTGTTGTTCTTGAACAGATAGATGTCCCCCGCGATCCCCTCCTCGCGCAGCCGCCGCTCGGCGTCCACCAGGAGGCCCTCGAGGATCCGCTCACCCGCCTTGTCGTGCACGACGAGCTCATCGACGCTGTCACACTCGGGCGTCGCGTACTCAGGATGACTTCCGACATCGAGGTACAGCCGTGCCCCGTTGCGCAGGAACACATTGCTGCTACGGCCCCACGACACCACCCGGCGGAACAGATAGCGGGCCACCTCATCAGGTGACAACCGCCGCTGCCCGCGGAAGGTGCACGTAACGCCGTACTCGTTCTCCAACCCGAAGATGCGCCTGTCCACACCGCAAGGCTATGTGTCCGAGGACCGCAGTTGGTAGAGATCACGCCCGGGTGTACCGATCACGACAGCGCCACATCCGGTCGCCGGCCGTACGCATGAACCCGCCATAACCCGGCCCGGCGCCTTTACATTGTAGATCAAAAGCAGCGGCACCCGCCGCGACCTGCGAGGATCGCGACGGGTGCCGCTTCGGTCCTACTCGCCGGAATCGCCCTCGGAGGCGCCGGCCTCCGGCGTCCCTCCGCCGTCCTGCCCGGCCTCCTCCAGCAACTGCTTGATCCGCGCCGCCGGCAGGCGGCGGAACAACCGGTGGTCGCGGTTGCGGTCCAGCACCGCCACCTCCAGCTGACCCGCCTCCAGATGCCGGTCCGTGTCCTGCTGCTCCAGCGCGTGCACGGCCACGCCCAGCGCCCGCGCGAGCGGCAGACCCTCCTCGTACCGGTCCTTCAGCGCCGACGCGACCTGGTCGACCTGACCGCCCATCGCGACGTACCCCTGCTCGTCGGCGACCGAGCCGTCGAACGTCAGCCGGTAGATCTGGTCCGACGACACGTCCGCGCCCACCTCGGCCACCACGATCTCCACCTCGAACGGCTTGTTCGACTCGGTGAACACCGTGCCCAGCGCCGTCGCGTACGCGTTGGCCAGACCTCGCGCCGTGACGTCACGACGGTCGTACATGTAGCCGTTCACATCGGCGTACCGCACGCCCTGCTGCCGGAGATTCTCGAACTCGTTGTACTTGCCGACCGCCGCGAACGCGATCCGGTCGTAGATCTCACTGATCTTGTGCAGCGCCCGCGACGGGTTGTCCGCCACGAACAGGATGCCGTCGGCGTACTGCAGCACGACCACGCTGCGGCCCCGTGAGATGCCCTTGCGGGCGTAGTCGGCCTTGTCCTTCATCGCCTGTTCGGGCGACACGTAGAACGGCATGGACACCGGTGGCGTTCCTCACTACTCGATCGTCATTGGTCGGCTGATCATCGCAACGGCGCGGGCGGGCCGCCCGGGGCGCCCATCCGCCCCTCGACGACCGACTCCGCGAGCTCGCCGACCCGGTCGTCCGGCAGCCGCCGGTAACCGTCCGCCGTGACCACCGAGACCACCGGGAAGATCCGGCGCGTCAGGTCCGGGCCACCCGTCGCGGAGTCGTCGTCGGCCGCGTCGTACAACGCTTGGATCGAGGCCAGAACCGCCTCCTCCTCCGACAGGTCGGACCGGAAGAGCTTCTTCAGCGCGCCGCGTGCGAACACCGAGCCCGACCCGATGCTGTGGAACTCGTGCTCCTCGTAACGGCCGCCGGCCGCGTCATAGCTGAAGATGCGGCCCGCGTCGCGCTCCTCGTCATAGCCCGCGAACAGCGGCACCACCACGAGGCCCTGCATGGCCATGCCGAGGTTGCCGCGCACCATCGTCGCGAGCCGGTTGGCCTTGCCCTCCAGCGAGAGCGTGCGGCCCTCCATCTTCTCGTAGTGCTCCAGCTCCACCTGGAACAGCCGCACGACCTCCAGGCCGATGCCCGCCGTGCCCGCGATCGCGATCGCGGAGTACTCGTCGGCGCGGAAGACCTTCTCGATGTCACGCTGAGCGATGACGTTGCCCGCGGTCGCCCGGCGGTCCCCGCTCATCACCACACCACCCGGGAACGTCACCGACACGATCGTCGTGCCGTGGGGGAAGTGCTCACCCGGGGCCGCGGTCGCCGGCAGCTCCCGGTTTCCCGGCAGCATGTTCGGCGAGTGCACCGCCAGGAACTCGGTGAACGACGAGGGGCTCTGGCTCGCGAACGCGCCCGGCAGACGCCCCGGCGCGGAACCTTGCGACGTCACACGACTCCTTCCACTGACAGCGGACGCGATCGCCCCCGCTAATCAGACCCTACTGTCAGGGCGCCGTCGCGTGCATGCGTCATGATCCCTCCCCCCGTCCGCTCACGGCGAACCCGGCCGAACCGGCCGGATGTGGATCGCGTGCGAACCGGCTGAGCGGAGGAAGGCGTACTCAGTGGGCGCGCGGACTCTCCGGGGCGGCGGAGTCGTCGCGTGCGAACGCGTGGAGGGCGGCGAGGTCGTGCCCGCCGATTCATCCCGTCCCGAACAGCCGAATGGCGGCGACAGGCGCGTGATGTCTCGCCCGTCGCCGCCTGACGCTTTCGGTGGCCGGCGGCATTGCGCAGGTCGAACAGGCCTTGCAGTGGGGCGGCAGACCGTCCGGAGACTGCTTACGGCACCAGGACTCCGGCGCGGGCTTGACCTCGCCGCGGTCCTTGCAGGGCTTTTCGTCCGGGTCTAAACCTGGGGTTTGCCTTACTGACCGCCTTTTTGCACGTAGCTACGGACGAATTCCTCTGCGTTCTCTTCGAGAACTTCGTCTATTTCGTCCAGAATGGCGTCGACATCGTCGGTGAGCTTCTCGTTCCGCTCCTGGACGTCTTCGCTCGGGGCGGTCTGGGTCTCGTCGACCTCTTCCTCACGCCGGGTCGTCTGCCGCTGCCCGCCGGTATCCCTCGTCGCCATGCTGCGCCTCCACTCCTGCCGAGAGACCTCGACTCTATCGTCGCCCGCCGACAACCAGTGGATCACTCACCGTGTCCCACTGTGATCGGCGATCGGTCTCATGACGGCGTTATCACCACCGGCGATCCCTGCGAAACGGTCATACCGGTCACGACTGTGCATTGATCCTGAACAGGCGGCCGGGCAGGAGTGTTCCGCCCGCCGCTTTACCGTCGTCGGCGGCGCCGTCCACGGGGCGTTTCCCGTACGAACCGGCGCGTTCTGCGCCCTTCTGGGGGCTACTCCCCCGTCAGGGCGGTCACCAGGTCCGAGGCCGTACGGCAGCGGTCCAGGAGGGCGCCCACGTGAGCCTTGGTGCCCCTCAGGGGCTCCAGGGTCGGCACCCGCTGCAGCGACTCCCGGCCCGGGACGTCGAAGATGACCGAGTCCCACGACGCCGCGGCCACCGAGTCGGCGTACTGCCGCAGGCACCGGCCGCGGAAGTAGGCCCGCGTGTCCTCCGGCGGATCCTCGATGGCGGCGTCGATCTCGGCGTCGGTGGTGATGCGCTTCATGCGCCCGCGGGCCACGAGACGGTTGTACAGGCCGCGGTCGGGGCGTACGTCGGAGTACTGCAGGTCGACCAGCTGGAGCCGCGGGTGGGACCAGTCGAGGCCGTCGCGGCTGCGGTAGCCCTCCAGGAGTTCGAGCTTGGTGACCCAGTCGAGCTCGCTCGACAGCTGCATGGGGTCCTCGCCGAGGCGGTGCAGGACCGACTCCCAGCGGTCCAGGACCTCGGTGGTCATCTCGTCGACGTCGGCGCCGAAGCGGTCCTCGACGTACTTGCGGGACTGCTCGAGGTACTCCATCTGCAGCTGTACGGCGGTCATCTTGCGGCCGTCGCGCAGGGTGAGCAGGTGCTTGCAGGACGGGTCGTGGGAGACCGCGCGCAGCGTCGCCACCGGCATGTCCACGGACAGGTCGACGGTCAGGAAGCCGTCTTCGATCATGGCGAGCACGAGGCCGGTGGTGCCGAGCTTGAGGAAGGTGGAGACCTCGCTCATGTTGGCGTCGCCGATGATCACGTGGAGCCTGCGGTACTTCTCCGGGTCGGCGTGAGGTTCGTCACGCGTGTTGATGATGGGGCGCTTGAGCGTCGTCTCCAGGCCCACCTCGACCTCGAAGAAGTCGGCGCGCTGGCTGATCTGGAAGCCGTCGGTGCGGCCGTCGACGCCGATGCCGACGCGGCCGGCGCCGCAGACGACCTGCCGGGTCACGAAGAACGGGGTGAGGTGGCGGACGATCTCCGAGAAGGCGGTCTCCCGCTTCATCAGGTAGTTCTCGTGACAGCCGTACGAGGCGCCCTTGTTGTCGGTGTTGTTCTTGTACAGCTGGATGGGCTGGGTGCCGGGCACCTGGGCGGCGCGGCGGGCAGCGTCGGCCATGACGCGCTCCCCTGCCTTGTCCCAGACCACGGCGTCACGCGGGTTGGTGCACTCCGGTGTGGAGTACTCCGGATGCGCGTGGTCGACGTAGAGGCGCGCTCCGTTCGTGAGGATGACGTTGGCCAGCCCGAGGTCCTCGTCGGTGAGCTGGGTGGGGTCGGCGACCTCACGTGCGAGGTCGAACCCGCGGGCGTCCCGCAGGGGGTTCTCCTCCTCGAAGTCCCACCGTGCCCGCCTGGCCTTGGCCGCTGATGCCGCGAGGTAGGCGTTGACGACCTGCGAGGAGGTCACCATCGCGTTGGCCCCCGGCTGACCGGGCACGGAAATGCCGTATTCGGTCTCGATTCCCATTACCCGCCGCACGCTCATAGACCTGAGCCTAATGCGCGATCGCCGTGGTCTTGCGAGGCACGGCGGGATCGTGACCCGATTCCCCTTGTGGGGACGGGCTCAGGAGGGGTCCGAACGAGATGCCGAGCCGGGCTTCGGCGCGACGGTGTTCTCACGGCCGTTCCAGGTCAGAGTAAAGACCCGGCAATCGGGGCGGAGGGGGGCGACGGTGCCGGGGTATATCCGCCCCGAGGAGCGGAGTTCGCCGGAAATCGGCGGCCGAGGTGCCGCCGACGGTATCCGCGCGCCAGGTCACGGGCGGGTGGCCCGCCTGCGACCGGCCCCGCCGGAACAGCCGTCGCGGGCGGCCGGCGTGGTG
>NZ_JBHLZP010000290.1:0-10570 GCF_042429965.1 Actinoallomurus acaciae | reverse complement strand
GCATGCCACCAAGGTGGCATGCCCCGAACACTCACGAAGCGAAATCCCCAACATGATCTAGCTATGTAGTACTAGAGCGAGCTCCCCAACGACGTCGAGATCATCCAGAACGACCAAGGCCGGTTCCAGCCGAGGAGCTCAGAGCGCGAGGTCCCGCGTGTCAGCGAGACGAGCCCGGAGATGGCCCATCTGGCGCGCCTGACGTACCTCAACGTCTGGGCGGCCAAGAAGTGTGTCGATGACGCTCTTCGCGGCACGAACGCCTACGGGCCGAGTAGCTGCACCCGTGAGCAGTACGAGCGAGCATGTGTCGAGCTGGGTCTGACCGGCTGCCGGACAGTGTTCGCCAGACCGTGCCCCGGTTTGAGGCACCAGGCCATGACGCGGAGACGATCGTTATCGGTTCTCTGGCGATGTACCGCCGCGCCGGGATGTCCGCCGAGGAAGCCCGGCAGCGAAAGGACTTCGAGGTGGAGATCGTGCTGTCCGACGAGGAGCGGGCCGTGCCCGTGCGCTGGGCGGATCGGCGGATCGGCGGATCGACGCTCGATGGAGCGAGCGCGGATCGTGTTGGCGTGTGCGGATGGTGCCACGAACAAGCAGGTGACCAGCCGGCTCGGGATCGCTGCCTCGAAGGTGAACCGGTGGCGGGCCCGCTTTATCGCGGCGCGGTTGGTCGGGCCGGCTGATGAGCCACGTCCAAGTCGGCCGCCGCCGATCCTGCTGACGTTCCTCGGCTACATCAAGTTCCACGACGTCGTCATCGGGCTCCTGGGGTGGACCGGATCGTTCCTGTGCCAGGAGGCGATGCTGAGCTGGCTGCGGGGTCACAGCGGCAGCGTTTGGCCGGTCAGCCTCGCACACACGGGTAACAACATGGTCCGTCGGTGTCGGCTGTGAGCGCCGGCGTCGCAGATGGAGAGCCTGCCATCGTCGTGACGGCTTGGCTGCGTGTCGTACGGGTGCTCCGCCCGCGTTCGCGTCGAGGGTTTAGCTCGGGTCGAACGTGACGGGAAGCTGAATCGGGCCCCGCAGGCTGGCTGCCGGCCACCGCAGTTCGTCGAATGGCACCGCGAGCGAGAGGTCGGGCAGTCGGCGGAGCACCGTGCTGATCGCGATCCGGCCCTCCAGCCGGGCCAATGGAGCTCCGATGCAGTAATGCAGACCGTGTCCGAAGGCGAGATGGGCGTTGTTGGGGCGAGTGATGTCGATCCGGTCGGGCTCGGGGAACCGCGCCGGGTCGCGGCCGGCGATGGCGATGGCGACCATGACGGTCGCGCCACGGGGGATGGTCACGCCGCCGATGTCAATGTCCTCGGTGGCGAAGCGGGCGACGCCTGGAGAAGACGGTCCGTCGTGGCGGAGGAATTCTTCGATCGCGCCCGGCAGCAGCTCCGGATCATCGCGGAGCAGCTTCAGCTGATCGGGATGGGTGAGCAGCCCGAGGATGCTGGTGCCGATCATGTCGACCGTACTGATGTGTCCGGCCACCAGCAGCAGGAACACGTTGGCGAGGAGTTCCTCCTGGTCCAAGCGCTGATCCTCGTCACGGGCCGCGATGAGTGCGCTCAGGAGGTCATCGCCGGGGTGGGCCTGCCGGGCCGCCAGCAGGCTTTCCAGGTACGTGCGCATCCGCAGCCCGGCTTCCTCCATCCGCCGGAGGTCCGTCTGGTCGGCGGACCGAGGGACGAGCATGGTGTCGGTCCACTCCTGGAAGCCGTCGCGGTCGCCCTCCGGTACGCCGAGCAACTCGCTGATCACAACGACCGTGAGCGGCAGTGCGAAGTCTCCGACCAGGTCGACGCGGCCTGCCGGCATGACGGCGTCGAGCAGTTGATCGGTGACCTGCTGGATACGCGGAGCCAGCTCCGCCGTGCGACGAGCGGTGAACGCTTTGGAGACGAGGCGACGGAGCCGGGTGTGGTCAGGCGGATTCACCCGGAGCATGCTGCGCGCCAACCCGCCCTGGTCGGACGACAGCTCCGTCAGCAGGCGCGGGTCCGCGGAGTCGCGGAAGTCGCAGCTCAGTCGAGAGTCCGACATGGCCGCGACCACATCGTCGTACCGGCTGATCATCCAGGACTCGTGCCCGGTCCCCGTCATGACCCGACGCACCGGCCCTTCCTCCCGCAACCGCCGGTAGAACGGAAACGGGTCGGCGACGAATGACGGGTCTCCGTACGGCAGGGCGATCGGTTCGTTCATCGGTTCCTTATTTCCAGGTCAACGCCACTTCCGGTCGGCGGAACCTCGCGTGATTTACAATTTATCTCTGTGTCCCGAATATTTAGCGAAGTGGATCATTGGCTGCAGCGCAAATGTCCAATGAGGTGACGAGAACCACATCGTCACCTCATTGGCTGTCGGCGTTCGAGCAACTGTCAGATGCCGACCTTGATCTCGTAGGTCAGAACGGGAACCAGATCGGCGTCTCGTTCGTCTTGGCGGACTTTTCCATCATGTGTCTCACCTCATTTCATGCGGTGATCTATGAATATTGGTGATGTCAGATCATGTCAAGCCTGGACATTCACGAGTGTCTCGTTGACGGGACTTCGTGCGCACGTGGGCGCCCAGGATTGGGCCACCGGGTATAATCTGGAGCTTCTCGATCGGCGTGCGGAGACGGCCTGGGAGCGACGGGATACGGGTCAGTGACGTCGCGACTCGTCTATCTGATCTTCATCCGGCTTCTCGGCTCCCTTGCGCTCGGACGTCTCCAAGGGAGCGGAGATCCCGGTGCTGCCGCGGGACTCTCACCGCCTACGCCGAAGGACTCATCGACTCGCCCATCTGGCAGTTCTGGTGGGATTGATCCTTACCGCCCTGCCCCTCTCCTGGCTGAGGCCGGAGGACGGACGCCGGCTGCGCGGGCGGCAAGTCGGATCGGTCTCTTCGGTCGACATCGGCTCTGGCAGCCACTGCCGGTTGAGTCCGTGAACCGGTGAAGGTCGCTTGCCGATGCGTAGTAAACGTCCTCGCGGAAGTCGCCAAGATCGACGCCGATCACGTGGACGACGTGGTCCTGGCGTCTCGTCACCAACGCCATCCGCCACGCGGTCGGTGAAGGGCGGTTGTCGGTCCGGCTGGACATCCGGCCTCGGTGGACGCATCTGTACGTCGTCGACCCGGACCCGACCGTCCGGGAGCCGGCGCCGCCCGGCGGTGAGGACCCTGTCACTGTCCGGCCGCGGTGTGCCGATCGTCGGAGAACTCGGGCTGCCCGGCTGGAGCCCTCATGGGCTGTGTCGGGAACTTGAGGCCGAGGGGCCCCTGGTGGACACGGCGTCCGGAGTCGGCCGCGTTCTCCGTACGGCTCGGCAGGCGGATAAGAATTCCCGCTGCCGGCGCATCGCGGCCATCGAAGCCGGCGAGTATCCACCAGGGTCCCAACTACCTGGCGAAGGTCACCTCACCGACCAGTTCGGGGCATTCCGAAACACGATCCGCCCGGCACTCGCGAACTCGACGGCCGAGGCCTCCTCGAAGTAGTCCACGGGAAGGGACGAGTAGTTCAGACGAATGATCGCTGCCGGGCTCGGCCAGAAGATCATGGTTTCAGCGTCGGGTGAGGGTTCGGCCTCGATCGTACGGTCGGGTCTGTGGCGACGACGACCGACGGCAACGACCCCACGCGGCCGTCCTCCTTGTAGACAACTGAGGAACCGCCGATGGCCTCGTAGGAACTATCGCCGTCGACCAGGAATTCCCGGGCGCCGACAGCGAAGACATACACCTCGTCGGTTTCGGTTATGGTTCGATCGTCGATGCAGAATGTGCCGTGGTCCCATCCCGGCTCGAAGAATTCGCGGATGGTGTCGAATGCCTCTTCGTACGTGACTGCCATATGTCTCGTCCAATCGTGAGATTCGTGATCAATCCCTAGTAGGGGTTTGTCCTGCTGGGATCTGGCGTCTGTAGGTCGTCTAGTCGTAGGTAGGCCGCGCGGTCCCCGATATTGAAGTAGTGGGAGGCGTTCATCACTGGAGGCGTCGGTCGTCCGTCCACGAAGCGGACCTTGCCGCCAACGTTCTCCACGGTGAAGACGTGAGCGCCCGTGTTCCCGTGCCAGACGATGTAGACGACACCTCTGACGCCGGGATCCTTGAATGCCGCCTCGATCTCGCTCTTCGTGCCATCGGTGAACTCACCGTCCCAGGCATTCTCGATCACGTCGAGAGGTCGACCGCCTGGACCGCCTTGGTCTGTCCGGAAATGGCTTTCGAGGGGGCCTGCCTCGGTGTCGATGCCACGTCGCCGCAGCTCGCTCGCTTTTTGTCGGCAAAGGTGGCGAATTCTTTGCCGAGTAGCTACGCCCGCGGGCAGCGCGAGCGAGCGTGTGGCGAGCCTGGGTCTGATCCGGCTGCCGGACAGTGTTTGCCGGAGCGTGGCCCGGTTCGGGGCACTGGAGCATGACGCGGAGGCGCCTTGAATAGGTCCCTGGTCGTGGCCGGTGTGTGCCGGCGGTTGAGGTCAGATGCCGGTGTGGTCCCAGCCGGTTTCGATGTTCCGTAGGAGTTCTTTCGCGGCTGGGCGGTGATGGCCGCCGGCGGAGGGGTCCTCTGCCACTCTTCGTAGCATGCCTGTCGCCATCCGTATTCTTTCCGCGATGCCCTCGCGGACGTCTACGGGGCCCCGCTCGGGATCGTCGTAGGTCTCGCACTCTGGATCGGCCACGAAGCGACCCCACCAGTCCAGCAGTGCGTCGAGGGCTTCCCCGCGTGCCGGGCCCGGCAGGTCGGCGATCACTTTCAAGAACAGCGTCGTTGCCGGCACCGCTGCCGGATACAGCGTTCCCGCGTGGTCGTTGCTGACCGCATACCGTAGATCCGCCACCGCCCTGGCGGCGTGCTCGGCCGATCGAGGGCGGCGTAGCGCGTCCACCGCGGCCCGGGCGAGCTCCGAAGAGTAGGCGCGCGAGTCCGTGATCCGTGACCAATCGACGGCATCCACTGGCACTCCCGGCGTAGGAACGATCAGGATCGTATGGCCCACGGACTCGGCCGTCGCGTCGGCTGCGTACTACTCGTGCAGCGTGATCTTGGTCTGCCGACCGATGCGCGGCGACGCAGATCTGGGACCAGCGTGCGCCGACGTATTCGGTACAGAGACTCGCCGACGCTCGGGCTCGGCCGGACGATCGCGCGACGGTGTCCGACCTCTTCTGCGCACGTTGGGCGCCGAAATCGGCCGGAAGCATGGAGCGGCAGAGCTGCGGCGTCGCCGCCGGGCCGTCCGACGGCTGCGCCGTCGCCGGGAGAGTGTCGTGCCGACGGGCGCGTCCCGGAGAGTTCTTTGGAGAAATTCAGGGGGCGGTGTCGGATCGGGGCGGGGGTGTTCGTAGCAGGGGTGAGGCCGCCCACAAGGGGCGGCGCCACGGCGGAGGAACCGTGATCATGAAGCTGACGACCATGACTCAGGTCACCATCGATGGCGTGATGCAGGGTAACGGCGCCGCGTCGGATGAGGACCGCAGGAACGGATTCGAGCGCGGCGGATGGGCCCTGGGGAAGGGCGACGACGAGACCCACGCGTTCATCGACCAGACCTACCAGCGCGCCGACGCGTTCCTGCTCGGGCGGCGGACCTACGAACTGTTCGCCGGCTCCTGGGGGACCCTGACGGTCCAGGACGCTCCCGGCTGGGAGTCCGTCGTGGAAGCGTTGAACACACGGCCCAAGTACGTGGCGTCGACCACGCTCACCGATCCGGCGTGGTCGAACACCACCGTCCTGTCCGGTGACCTCGTGACCGCCGTACGAGAGCTGAAGGCCAAGCCCGGGGGTGAACTGCAGGTGCACGGCAGTGGCATCCTGACCAGGTGGCTGCTGGACAACGATCTGGTCGACGAGATGACTCTGATCACCGTCCCGGTGATCGTCGGTCAGGGGGCGCGGCTGTTCCCCGACGCGGGTCCGGATCTTGCGCTCGACCTGGTCGAGTCGCGAGCCGACTCCAAGGGCGTGACGACCCAGGTCTACCGGCCGGCCGGGCGCCCGCACCATGCACCAAGTCTCTGACCAACCGAACCGCGGCGACACCACAGGAGATGAGCTTCCGATGCAGTATCTGGTTTCCGTGATCGACGACAAGAGCAATCCCGGCAGTACGGACAGGCAGCCGGCCATCAGCGTGTTCAACGAACGACTGATCGCCGAGGGCCACTGGGTCTTCGCGGGCGGGCTCGCGGACACCGACGCGGCCACGGTCATCGACAACCGGGGTGAGCAGGCGGTGTTCAGCGACGGGCCTTTCGTGGAGTCGAAGGAGTACCTCGCCGGCCTCTGGGTGTGGGAGGCCCCCGATCTGGATGTGGCGCTCAAGCTCGCCGCCGAGGCGTCGAAGATCTGCGATCGAAAGATCGAGGTACGGCCGTTCCAGTGAGCGACGCCGACGTCCGCGAGGCGGTCACCCGGGTCCACCATGAGGAGTGGGCCCGGGTGGTCGCCGCCCTGACCAGGCGTTTCGGTGATCTCGACATCGCCGAGGAGGCGGCGGCGGAGGCCTTCGCGACCGCCGTCGAGCGGTGGCCGGCCGAGGGCGTACCGCCCAACCCCGGCGCCTGGCTGACCACCACCGCGGGCCGTAAGGCCATCGACCGGATCCGCCGCGAGAACAAGCGCGACGACAAGCACAAGGAGGCTCGGCTGGTGTACGGCGACGACGACCCGCCCGAGCCCGCCGGCGCCATCGACGACGATCGGCTCCGGCTGGTCTTCACCTGCTGCCACCCGGCGCTCGCGATGGAGGCCCGCGTGGCGCTGACGCTGCGCATGGTCGGCGGCCTGACGGTGCCCGAGATCGCCCGCGCCTTCCTGGTGCGGGAGGCCGCGATGGGGCAGCGGATCACCCGCGCGAAGGCCAAGATCAAGGCCGCTCGCATCCCCTATCGGGTGCCCGCCGCGGACGATCTGCCGGCGCGCGTCTCCGGCGTACTCGCCGTCCTCTTCCTCGTCTTCAACGAGGGCTACCTGGCGACCGGCCCCGACACCGATCCCGTACGTCACGACCTGACCGCCGAGGCGATCCGGCTCACTCGCCTGATCCGTGCCCTCCTGCCGCAGGACGGTGAGGTGGCCGGGCTGCTGGCGCTGATGCTCCTCATCGAGGCCCGCCGCACCGCCCGGGTCTCGGCCGGCGGCGAACTGGTCGCTCTCGACGAGCAGGACCGCGGGGCCTGGGACACGGCGCTGATCGCCGAGGGCCATCGGCTGGTGCGCGAGCGGCTCGCCGCCGGGGTGGCTCCGGGCCGTTACCAGATTCTCGCGGCGATCAACGCCGTGCACACCTCCGTCCGTGACATGCGCGACACGGACTGGTCGCAGATCCTCGCCCTCTACGACCAGCTCGTCCGCCTCGACCCCTCGCCGATCATCGCCCTCAACCGGGCCATCGCGGTCGCCGAACTCGATGGCCCGGAGGTGGCACTGGCGGCCGTCGACCGTCTCGAGGACACGCTGGCCGGCTATCACGCCTACCACGCGACCCGCGCCGACCTGCTACGCCGGCTGGGCCAGGGCAAGCGGGCGCGCGCGGCGTACGACAAGGCCATCGAGCTGGCGGGCAACACCGCCGAGACCGCCTACCTGATCCGCCGCCGCGACCAACTGCGGTAGTGCCCACGAAGCCTGTGTACGGCGGCCTCGGCTCACTGTCGGCTGAGGGCTCGGGTGATGCCGGTGATGACGGTGGTGGCGAGGATCCAGCCTGCGGCGATGAGGAGGTAGGCGAGCCACTGGTAGCCGCCGTGGGGGTTGAAGGCCTTCTCCTGGCCGAAGTCGATGATCGGTAGGAGGAGGTCGAGTGTGTAGACGAGGGCGTTGAAGTCGGGGGCTTTGCCGGGCTCGACGGGGTGCGGGTGGTGGAGGCCGTAGACGAGGGTTCCGAGCAGGAGGAGTCCGAGGAGCCACGTCATGGCGCGGGTGGGGCGGTAGCCGTAGCCGACGGTGGTGTCCTGGATGTGGCCCCAGAGTTTGGCGTACCAGGCCAGTGTGGTGCGGTGGCGGCGTTGCCTGGCGAGTTGAACGGCGCGGGCTTGAGCGTCGTCGCCGACGCGTCGGTAGGTGGCGGCGAGTTGTTCGTAGGCGTGGGGTACGTAGTCGTCGCGTTCGAGTACCTCCAGCCGTCGGAGGGCGGGAAGCCGGGGTTGGAGTGAGATGTAGGTGAGCCCGTCGAGTTCGACGTGGGCCGGCCAGACCTCGGGCGCGGCGTGGATGAGGCCGATCTGGGAGCCGCGCAGGTTGACCGATCCGCTGATGGGTGCGGCGTCACCGAGCCAGAGTTCGCCGATCGCGCAGCTGCTGGCGCGCAACGCGACGCCGCGGGGGTTGAACAGACGGGCCTCGCCGAGGTTGACCTGTCCGGGGATCTTGGCTGCGCGCAGGTTGACGGTGCCCTTGGCGTGGAGTCGCCAGGCGCTCAGGTTGGATCCGACGGTCAGGTTCTCCGCGTCGATGACCGTGCGACCCGGCTCGCTCAGCTCGGCGTTGTCCAGGTTCACCGCGCCGGTGACCGTCGCGCCGGCCAGCCGGATCTGTCCGCGGGTCCGCAGCCCGGGCGCCCAGACGTCGTCGTCGATGCCGGCATGGTTGAGCTGCAGGATCGGTTCAGCGTCACCGGAGCGTTCCTCGCCCAGGTCGGCGTTGTCGAGGAAGAACGCTCCGGAGATCCTCGCCCCGCCGAGCCGTACCACGCCGGGAATGCGGCTGCCGGTGATCCGCAGGACGCCGTCGACGCGGATGGTGGCGGCGTCCAGGCCGGGCAGGTGGCACCGGCTGAGGTTGAGCTGGCGGATCCGCGTCGCGTACAGGTTCGGGGTGTGGTCGAAGTGGCAGTTGAAGAACCGGACGGCGTGGGGGACCGTCGCGTGCTTGAGATCCAGCCGGCCGGTGATGCGCACGCCCGTCAGGCGCAGTGACGCGATCTCCCCATCGGCGGGCCGGCCGCCGACGAGGAGCCGCCGGATGACCTCGGCGCGTACGGAGCGCTCGGGACCCCACGACCGGCCCTGCCCGGCCTCACCGTCGGAGAACCCGACGTCTCGGCCGCGTGGGAACGCATTCCCTACCTTGCGCTCGAAGGGTGTCAGGTCGGGGATCTTCATCGGCGGGACCTTCTCGCGCCCACGGCCGCCGTGTCAACGGGCTTCGCGCCCCATCGAACCTTCCGAGGCGGCGGCGCCGATCGAGAAGGTGGCGCCGGGCGCGGCATGGTCGATGGGGCCGTCGAACCGAGTCGCCGCACGGTCGACCGCCTGCCGCGGGGTGAGGAAAGGCCCGACATGCGTGACGATCAGTCGTCCCGCCCGGGCCGAGCCGGCGGTGTCTCCGGCGTCTTCCGGCGTGTGGTGGACCTGTTCCTCATCGCTCGGTGCCTGTGCGCTGTCGGCCTCGCACAGCAGCGCGTCGCACTCCTCGGCCAGTTCCGTCAGCTGGGGACAGGGCGCGGTGTCTCCGGAGTAGACCAGCGACCGGCCCGCGGCCTCGGCGCGCAGGGCGAAGGCGGGCATGCCGTGCGCCACCGCCCGGCTGGTCAGCGTGAGCGTGCCGACGCGCACCCGGTGCCGGTCGTAGAGCTCATCGACGGCGAAGGCGGATTCGACGGGACTGCGGGTCGAGGTGTTCGTGAGGAAGTGAGCCAGCCGGTCGGCCACGCCCGGCGGGCCGTACAGCGGGATCGGGGCATCGAGCCGGACGTCGGCGAAGAGGGCGCCGTAGTAGGCGGTGAGCAGGTCCGCGGTGTGATCGGCGTGCAGGTGCGAGATCCAGATCGCGTCCAGCTCGTCCAGCCGGACGTGTCGTCGCAGCTGGGCCAGCGTCCCGGTGCCCGCATCCACCCACACCCGAGTGTCGCCGCTGGACAGCAGGTAGCCGGAACACGGGTTGTCCACACTCGGGTACGGCGACGCGGAACCCAGAACGGTGAGACGGAGGAGACCGCTGCTCATCCGCGGAGTCTAGAACGTCCGATCCACCGGCGTCGCGGGACGCCGCTGGTCAGGTCGCATAGCATCCAGGGACCCGGGCGTGGCCGCCGCGCGGGGCGCACCGGACACGGAAGGATCGGATGCCCCATGCCCTTGACGGTTCGCCGGCTCGCCGCGCGCGTCGACCTGGAGCTGCGGGTGGTGGCCGGGGAGGCGGGTCTGGACCGCGGGATCAGCTGGGTCCACTCCAGCGAGGTCGGCGACCCCACACCCTGGCTGGACGCCGGCGCGTTGCTGCTCACCACCGCCGCGGGGCATCGGGCGCCGGGGGAGCTCGCCGATCTCACCCGCAGGCTCGTCGCGATCGACGCCGCCGGTATCGGGCTGGCCGTCGGAGTGGCGTTCGACGAGGTGCCCGCCGAGCTGCGGGAGGCCGCGGACGCCGCGTCGATCTGCGTGCTCGAGATCCCGTACGAGACGCCGTTCGTCGCGATCTCGCAGGCCGTCGCCGGCCGGATCGCCGAGGAGCGGCAGGCCACGCTGCAACGCGCCCTGCGCGCCCACCACCAGCTCACGCGGGCCGCGCTGGAGCAGGGGGCGGTGCGCGGTGTGCCGTCCGTGCTGGCGCGGGCGCTCGGCGGGTGG
>NZ_JBHLZP010000289.1:0-10574 GCF_042429965.1 Actinoallomurus acaciae | reverse complement strand
CACAGCACGCAGACACCACTTCCGACGACGGCTACACCTCCAGACGATCCAGATCTAGCTATGTAGTACTAGCCGGTTCGGCAAATATCGTGCGCGGCGCTCGTCAAGGGGACATCACCCCGCCCTCGGCAACCCGGCATGCAAGGTCGCCCGGACACGCCGACGCAGACACTTATCCCAGGGGTTCGGCGCGTGGTTGGGGTTGTCGTAGAGGTCGGCGAACTGCGTGAGTGCGGGGCGGAGGCGGTTCGTCTGGAGTGCCGACGGCGTGTTCTTCGAGGGCCCGTATATCCGGTACGTGCCGTCGTTCCGCTGGGACGCCTGGTAGGTGTCGAGCCATTTCTGGGAGGGGGCATGTCCTTCCCGGAACCTCACGATGAGCTCCGTTTCCGGGCCTTCCTCGAGAAGGCTGCCGTCCGCGTGCCGACGTGGTCCGCGGGTCTTTGGATCGGTCCGCGTGCCGCCTTCGACGGCGATGTGTTCGATGGTGTTCCAGCGGATGGTGAACGACATGGGCTGGTGCTTGTTCTCACGTGACATGCGCGTGATGGTGATGCCGTTCGGGTCGACCGTGACGACGTCGGGCCGCACACGCAGCCCGTCGAGGAACGCCTTCAGAGGCCAGACGCACATCCCGAGCACCGCACAGAACGCGGCCATCGCCAATACGCGCAGTAATCCCATGCCATGCCATTGGGCGGGAATTCTCTCCATCCCATGAATGCTCCCGCCATGGCCCATTCGACCATGAACCGCAGCACGCGGCCTGGCCGTTTGTAGCACGCGGTGATGGTCTCGCGTTTGGTGGGTGTGACGGTCACGGCGTCCGCGTGGGCCGCGGGCGCATCTTCAACGGCCGTGGTGCCGCCGCTGTCCGGGACCGTGACCTGGGACGGGGACAAGGGCGCCGCCGTAGCGCCGCCGTCAACGATCGCCCTGAGCGCCCCCAGCAGCGACAGGCCGATTCCCGCGACCTGCTCGACCGGCAGCCCCCGCCCGGCCGCCGCGTCCCGTAGCGACCGGCCCCGGACGAGTTCCATGACCATCCAGATCTCGCCGTCCGGCTCCTCGACAACGTCGTGGACACCGATGATCGCGGGATGCTCCAGCCCCGCCGCCGCGCGAGCCTCCCGCAGGAACCGGCTCCGCATCGCCGCCACATCGACGCCCGGTGTCCCGGCCGGGACCACGAGCCGCTTCACGGCGACGTGCCTGTGCAGCCGTCCGTCCCAGGCTCTCCAAACCGCTCCCATGCCACCGCGGCCGATCTCCTCATCGACCCGGTAGCGCCCGGCGATCTCCCGCATGCCACCTCGCGCCCGAAGACCGGAAGAACAACCACGTTCATATCAGGTCGCGGCCGCCAGACGCCTGCCTGAACCGCCTCGAATCCACCGGGCCCGGCTACCGGCCCGGCCAATGGCGCGCTGGGTGCGGTTGCGGTGCCCGCCATCAAGAACAGCGGCAGAGAACCTGGAACGCCTCAGAGGCCACGCCTGCTCAGATCTGGTTCGTGCCGCCGTCGACGTAGATGTTCGTGCCGACGACGTAGCTGCTCTGTTCCGAGGCCAGGAAGGCTATGACCGCGGCGGCCTCCTCGGGCCGACCCATGCGGCCCTTGGCCACGGTCGCGGCGACATTCTCCCTGACGGCCCGGGCGGTCTCCTCGCCGCCGAAGGCGGCGGTGCCCCCGGGAGTCTCGATCCATGCCGGCGAGACCACGTTGACCCGGATGCCACGCTCCTTGAGCTCGTTGGACCACGTCCGCGCGAAGGACCGGACGGCCGCCTTCGACGCCGCGTACGCGCCGAACGCCTCTACCCCACGGTCGCCGGCCGTCGAACCGACCAGGACGATCGAGGCTCCGTCGTTGAGCAGCGGCAACGCCTTCTGCACGGTGAACAGCGTGCCTCGGACGTTGACCGCGAAGGTCTGGTCGAAGTGCTCCTCGGTGGTCTGTTCCAGCGTCACGAACGCACCGATCGCCGCGTTCGCCACGAGCACGTCCAAACCCTCACCTCGCGCCCGGACCGCCTCATAGAGCCGGTCCAGGTCCTCCGGCTTCGAGATGTCGCCGACGACCGCGGTGGCCCGGTCTGCTCCGATGGTCTTGACGGCGGCCTCCAGTTCGGACTCGCGTCGGCCGGTGACGAACACGTACGCGCCCTCGTCCGCCAGCCGTACGGCGGTGGCCAGACCGATACCGGCGCTGCCCCCGGTGACCACCGACGTCCTGCCTTCCAGCTGTCCCATAAAGGTGTCTCCATCACTCTCTCGATGCCGCTCCGTTCGACATCGATACTGCGGGAGATCGGGGATACTATCCATGGCGCAGAGTCCGGATTTCTTTACGTATCGTCCAGGGGGTGTCGTCGGTGCTCGGCTTTCGGGATCCAGTGGCTGACGCGATCGGCCTGCTCCGTCCCCGTACGGTGATCGGGCCCAGCCTCCGGGCCGCGGGTGAGTGGGCGTTGCGCTTCGACACGTTCTTGCACGTGCGGATCGGCGGCCTCGTACGCGGCACGTGCTGGCTGATCCTCGAAGGGCACGAGCCGGTGCTCCTGCAGGAGGGTGACACCTTCATGCTGGGCAACCCGCCGCCCTACGTGCTCGCCGGCACGCTCGATGCGAGCCCACGCCCTGCGGGGCCGGTGCTGGCGGGGGCCGAAGACGGGTTCGTACGGATCGGCCCGGAGGCCGAGGAGGACCTCTACCTCTGCGTCGGGCACATCGCGTTCGACGACGGCAACGCGGCCCTCCTGACCGACCTCCTGCCGCCGCTCGTGATCGTCCGCGTGACCGATCCCCATGGCAGGCGGCTCGCGCAGCTGATCGATCTCCTGGCCACCGAGGTCGGGGTCGCCGCCGCCGGCGGCCCGCTGGTGCAGAACCACCTCGCACAGATCCTGCTCGTGCACATGCTGCGCGCTCACGCCGGTCAAACGGACCGGCCCACCGGCTGGCTGGGCGCCCTGAACGAGGATGGCATCGGTGCCGCCCTGCGCGCCGTGCACGCGGACGTGGCCCACTCCTGGAGCCTCAAGGAGCTCGCCGAGATCAGCCACATGTCGCGTTCCGCGTTCGCCCAGGCCTTCAAGAGCCACGTCGGGGTCCCGCCGTTGGAGTACCTGATCCAATGGCGCATGAGCCTCGCCCGCGACGCTCTCGCCCGCGACGCCCTGTCGATCTCCGAGCTCGCGCGGGCCACGGGCTACCTGTCCGAGAGCGCGTTCAGCACCGCGTTCCGCCGCGTGGTCGGCTCATCGCCCGCACAGTTCCGGAACCAGGCACGGCAGCCGGCGCGCCCGGCCGCGAACGGAAGCTGAGGTCTCCGTCTGGGGCTCGGTGGGTGCTCGAATGTGATGATCGGAAGGTCACAGGTCCAGGACCAGCCGGGATGACCGGGACCGTGACACGCAGATCATCATCGTGTCGCACGCGGCGCGTTCCTCCTCGGTGAGCAGCGAGTCGCGGTGCTCGGGCTCGCCCGCCAGCACCGCCGTTTCACAGGTGCCGCACGTTCCCTCGCGGCAGGACGACAGCACCGCGACGCCCGCCTCCTCCAGCGTCTCGAGGATCGAGTGTTCGGAGGTCACGGTGAGCGTCCGGCCGGACGACGCGAGGCTGATCTCGAACGTGGTCCGCAGGCCGGGGTCCTGCACCGGGGTGAACCGTTCGACGTGCAGGGATCCGGCCGGCCATGCCGCGCAGCGTGCCTCGACGGCGGCCAGCAGTGCCGCCGGCCCGCAGCAGTAGACGGCGGTGCCGGGCAGCGGCTCGGTGAGCAGGGAGTCCAGGTCGAGCAGGCCGGTCTCGTCCTGCGGGCACACCGTCACGCGGTCGCCGTAGGCGTGGCACAACTCGGTGCGGAAGGCCATCGAGTCCCGGCTGCGGCCGCCGTACACCAGGCGCCAGTCCGCCTCGCCGGCCTGCACGGCGGCGATCATGGGGATGAGCGGCGTGATCCCGATGCCGCCGGCGACGAACAGGTAACGGCCGGCCGGCCGCAACCGGAAGTTGTTCCGCGGGCCACGGATCGGCAGGACGTCGCCCTCGGCGAGGTCGTCGTGCACGGCGCGGGAACCGCCCCGGCCGGCCGGCTCGCGGAGTACCGCGACCTGCAGTGCGGACCGATCGGCCGGGTCGCCGCACAGGGAGTACTGCCGGACCAGTCCCGGCGCCACCGTGACGTCGATGTGCGCACCCGGCTCCCAGGACGGCACCGGCCCGGAGTCGGGGCGGCGCAGTGTCAGCCGTACGACGCCCTCGGCCACCGTCTCCTTCCGCGCCAGCGACAGCTCCATCTCGGTCTCTCCCGGCGCACCGCGAAGCGTCATCGCGTCCCCACGAGGCGCAGCGCCGCTTCGGGACCCGGCGCGTGGCCGTCGGGGTGGGCGAGCAGCCATTCCCACAGCTCGACCGGGTCCTCCGACTCGTGTTCGGCGCCGCAGTGGCAGACGCCGACGAGCCGGTCGGTGCCCAGTCTCCAGTGCACCCGGTAGACGCGGTCGCCGGCCAGCATGGCGGCACGATCGCCGCTCACGCAGGCTCCCGCACCCGCTCGCCGTCGGCCGCCATCCGCGCGAGGATGCGTCGCGCGGCCAGGCCGCCGGTGTCGATGTTGATGCTGAGCTCCTGGTACCCCTCGGCCTCACCGGCGATGACCTGTTCCAGGACGTTCAGCGCCGCCACGTCCTGCAGGACGACCGTGCGGTTGCCGTCCCGGAGGAAGTCCGAGACGGTGTCGTCGTCCGGCGCGAAGTCGCGGGCGACCGCCCAGAAGTCGTGTGTGCTGTGCTCGGTCTCCGGCGTGATCGCGTACACGACCTCGACGTGGAAGGCGTCGGGATCGGTGCCGTCCGCGTTCGGCAGCACCCCGGCCGGCGCGATGCGGCTGTGCAGCAGGTACAGGCAGGGAGGGTGGTACTCGATGTCCTGCCAGCGGGTGATCCGGCCCTTGATCCCGGTGGACTCGGCGTAGAACGGCGGGCATGCGGCGTCGGCCATGTGCCGGCTGACGTAGATGATCCCCTTCTCGTCGTCGACCTCGGTGGTGATGGGTGTCTCGGCCACCTCGGGTGTGCCGATGTGCCCGCCGTGCAGGTACGTCTCGTGGGACAGGTCGAGGAGGTTGTCGACCAGCAGCCCGTACCGCGCGGCGAGCGGCTCCATGCCGTGAACGGTCGTGTACGCGGCGTCGGCCAGCCACGGTGCCCGTGGGATCAGGTTCTCGTCGGCGCGTTCATGGTCGCCGATCCACACCCAGATGAACGAGTCGCGCTCGATGACCGGGTAGGAGGCCACCCGGGCGGTCCGCGGGATCCGCTTCTGACCGGGGACGAACACGCACGAGCCGGTCGTGTCGTAGGTGAAGCCGTGGTAGCCGCAGACGACGGTGTCGCCCTCCCGGCGGCTCTGTGACAGCGGGAAGCGGCGGTGCACACAGCGGTCCGCGAGGGCGACGGGTGAGCCGTCCTCGGCGCGGAAGAGCACCAGTGGCTCACCGAGGATCGTCCGGGCGAACAGGTCCGGCCCGATCTCGTCGGCGTAGGCGGCGACGTACCACTGGTCGCGTACGAAAGTCGAGGTCAACATCGGCAGCTCCTCGTGGAACGGAGGTCTCAACGGCGGAAGGGCCGCGAATCGGCGTGGTTCACGCGAACAGGTCGCTGCGGCGCGCGGCCAGTTTGATCAGTCCGCCGGCCGCCAGCATGTCGAGCAGGAACGGTTCGGCGGCCGCGCCTCGCGCGTTCCGCCCGGTCGTGAGGTCATCGAGGACGCCGCCCGCGACGTCGACGCGGATCCGGTGGCCGTCCTCGAGGAGGCCGGTCACCCCGGGGATCTCCAGCGCGGGCAGGCCGACCTCGAAGCAGTTCCGGTAGAAGGTGCGGGCGAATGTGTCCGCTACGACGCATCCGATGCCGGTGGCCTTGAGCGCCTTGGTGGCGATGGCCCGCCCGGAGGACTGGCCGAAGTGGCGGCCGGCGACGACGATGTCGCCGGGCCGGACCTGGAGCGGAAAGTCGGGGTTGAGGTCCTCCAGGACGTGCTTGGCCATCTCCTCCACCGGCTCGAACACGTACTGGGACTTGACCAGCCGGTCGGTGGGGATGTTGTCGCCGAACTTCCAGCATCGGCCTTCGAAGATCATGATTCCTCCCGCGCGGGACTGATGACTCCGGCCAGGGCGGACGCGGCGACCGTCTCGGCGGAGGCGAGGTACATCCGGGCGTCGGGGCTGCCGTTGCGGCCGGGAAAGTTGCGGGCGTGGGTGGAGATCATGGACTCGTCCGCGGCCATCGCGCCCATGTTGACGGCCTGGTTCGAACCTGTGCTCGGCGGGAACCACGTCGCGCCGGCCTGGTGCAGCGACGCCACGTGACCCTCCGCGAGAGCCTCGGCGAACACCGCTCGGCTGGACGGCACGATGTTGAAGCACACGTCCGGGTGGACGCGGCGTCCGGCCAGGGCGGCGGCCGCGACGCGGATGTCCTCCAGCCGTCCGCCGCCGTGGCCGCCCAGCTCCGCCCACCGCACCGGCTGCCCGGCGACCTTCTCGACCGGAGTGACGTTGCCGACCGTCGGCGGGCAGGCGACCTGCGGGGTGACCTCGCCGACGTCGAACCGCAGTACGCTCGCGGCCTCCCCGTCGTCGCCGCGTTCCAGCAGGTCCAAGGACATGCCCGGCAGCGTGCGGACGAACGCCTCGGTGACCTCGTCCGGCTCCACGTAGCCGCACTTGGCGCCGAGGTCGACGGTCAGCAGCGGAAACAGCCAGCGTTCCCAGAACGGCAGCGCGCGAACGTAGGGCCCGGCGAACTCCAGCGCCCGATAGTTCATCGCCCCCTCGCCGATCCGGCCGACCAGCCACAGCGCGACGTCACGTGGGCTCACGCCCGGTCGTGTCGTGCCGGACAACTCGATTCGCGTCGTCTCCGGCACCTTGAACCACGCCTTGCCGTACGGGAGTACGGTGCCGGCGTGGGAGTCGTTGCCGAGCGCCACGGCGAGAGCGCCGAGCGCTCCGTGCACCGGTGTGTGACTGTCCGAGCCGACGACGATCATCCCCGGCCGGATGTGCCCGTACCGTACGGCGGCGTGGTGCAGGTTGCCCGAGCCGCAGTCGTACAGGCTGATGCCATGCCGGGCGGCCCAGGCCCGGTTGTGCGACAGCACGGCGGCCTGCCGCTCGGTCGGCGGCGAGAAGTGGTGGTCGAAGACCATCACCACCCGCTCGGGGTCGGGGATCTTCCCGCCGACCTGCTCCTCGAAGACGCCCGAGGTCAGGTAGCCGCTGAGGTCGTGCATGATCAGCCGGTCGACCTTGGCGATGACGATCTCGCCGGGCCGCACCTGCGGCCGTCCGCTCGCGCGGGCCAGGATCTTCTCGACGAGGTTCATCGCATCGCTCCCGCGGGCGTCAGGACCTCGCGCGGATCGGTGATCACGCCGCGGATCGCCGAGGCGGCGGCCGTGGCCGGGCTGCTCAGATAGATCCTGGACTCATACGATCCCATCCGGCCCTGGAAGTTGCGGTTCGCCGTCGACAGCGTCGTCTCGCCGTCCGCCATCGCGCCGCCGTTGCCCGCGCAGGCCCCGCAGCCGGGATTGGTGATCATCGCGCCGGCGTTGATCAGCGTGGCGAGCACGCCGGTCTCGGACGCGCGGGTCATGATCTTGCCGGACGCGGGGGTGACGATCAGCCGTACGCCGTCGGACACCCGGTTTCCGGCCAGCACCTCGGCGGCGATCGCCAGGTCGTCGTACTTGGCGTTCGCGCACGAGCCGATGAACACCTGGTCGAGGCGGGTACCGGCGACCTCCTCGACGGGGACCACGTTGTCGACCGTGTGCGGAACCGCGATCTGGGGACTCAGCGACGAGCCGTCCAGTCGTACGGTGCGCTGGTAGACCGCGCCCGCGTCGGGCAGCAGCACGGTCAGCTCCCCCCGGTCCACGCCGGTGTCGTCGAGGTAGCGCAGCGTCGTCTCGTCCGGAGCGACGTAGGCGTTCTTGGCACCCATCTCCATCGCCAGGTTGCAGAAGGTCATGCGTTCCGACACCGACAGCGCCTCGGTGTAGGCCCCGCCGAACTCGGCCGAGCAGTAGGTGAGGCCGTCGGCGCCCAGGTCGCCGATGAGCTTCAGCATCACGTCCTTGGCGTAGGTGCCCGGCGGCAGTTCGCCGTCGATCTCGATCCGTACGGACTCGGGCACCTTGACCCACAGCCTTCCGGTCACCCAGGCCGCGGTGATCTCGCTGAACCCGACCCCGGTGCCGAACGCGCCGAGCGCGCCGTAGATGGTCGAGTGCGAGTCGGTGCCGATGATGAACTCACCCGGCCGTACGAGGCCGTTCTCCATCAGCACGATGTGCGCGATGCCGGCGTTGACGTCGAAGAAGTGTTTCACCCCCATCCGGCGCGCGAAGTCACGGCACAGGGCGTGGTCGGCGGCGGTCTTGGCGGTCATGGCGGGGGAGAGGTGGTCCATGACCATCGCGACGCGGTCGACGTCGTACAGCGTCTCGACGCCCATCTTCTCCAGCGTGCGGATACACCGCCAGCTCGCCGTGTGGCTCATGTACAGGTCGGGGTAGGCGTCGACGATCTGCCCGGGTCGCAGGCCCGTCTCTCCCGAAGCCCGTTCGATGGCCTTCTGCGCGAAGGTCCGGGCGGTCTCGTCCGGATGGCTCACTTCGCACCTCCGTTCGCGTTCTGTCGCATGAGGTGCGGGATCAGCCCGCCGTCCTCGAGAATGTCGCGCAGTCCTTGGGGGTAGGGGGCGAAGGCGAACGTCTCGCCGTTCACCTCGACCTCGCCCGCGTCGTAGTCCACGAACAGCCGATCTCCGGCTCCGTCCTCCTTCACCGCCGCGACGGCGGCCGGGCACTCGACCGCCACCAGTCCGGTGTTGATGGCGTTGCGGAAGAACACCCGCGAGAACGACGCGGCCACGACGGCCTTGATGCCGGCGCCGATCAGGCAGGTGGCGGCCTGTTCACGTGCGCTGCCGCAGCCGAAGTTGCGCCCGGCGACGACGACGTCGCCGGCCCGCAGGCGCCGCTGCGTCTCCGGTCCGTACGGCTCGAAGGCGTGCTCGGCGAGTTCGGCCGGGTCGATGCTGATGAGGTATCTGCCGGGGATGATGACGTCGGTGTTGATGTTGTCGCCGAAGGCGACGACCCGGCCGCCGACGCGATGTGTGCCGGTCATGGGCTGGTCTCCTCCAAGAACAGGTCGGTCGGCACGATGTGGCCCAGGCCGCGTTCCTCGGCCAGCCGCAGCACGCGGGCGCAGACCGCGGCGAACTGCACGCCCATGCCGGTGTTGTTGGCGAACACCGTGATGTCCTCGGGCCGGTCCCGTCCGGGTGCGCCGCCGAGCAGCACTTCGCCGAGCTCGCGGATGTCCTCCCATGCCATGCGGCCGCGTTCGACCGGGCCGAGGATGTCGAACTGCCTGTCGTGGTGGACCTGCTCGCGGGAGAGGACGACGATCCGGGCGGCCCGGTCGTAGGTACGGTCGTCCAGCTCTCGCCGCGTGGCCGTGCCGTCCGGGTTGGTGATGCAGGTGACGTGGGTGCCCGGGTCGATCCAGTCGCCGTCGAAGCAGGGGTCCATGGCCGCCGTCGCGCAGGTGACCACCTGACAGCCGGTCACCGCGTCACGTGGATGGTCGACCGCGACGATCTTCCGGCCGGTACGCTCGCTCCACTCACGCGCGAACGCCTCGCGGTTCTCGCGTGTCGGGCTGTAGATCCGCACCTCCTCGATGCCCGGTCGCACCAGTAGCAGGCATTCCAGATGCGCGCCCGCCTGCCAGCCCGAGCCGAACATCCCCGCCACGGTGACGTCCGGATTCGCCATTTCGCGGATGCCCAACGCGGACGTCGCGCCGACGCGCATCTTCTGGATCACGCTGTCGTGCAGGATCGCGAGCGGTTCGACGGTGGTGAGGCTGTAGAGCGTCACCAGGCCGACGTATCTGCCGCCGGGCGCGGCCGGGAGCAGGCGACGGCGCTGCACTCCGCTCGGCAGCGTCTCCACGCCGGCGATGTCGGACGTGATGCGCAGCGCCCACACGCCGCTGGAGACGTTGCCGCCCTCCTGGGACTTGAAGCGGTAGCGGAAGCCGGGATGCCGGGCGTCCTCGACCGGGAAGTAGGTGTGGTTGCGCGGGCGGTTCGCGCCCATGCCCTGGGCCAGTTCGGCGTAGGCGGTCTCCAGGGCCGCCATGCACTCCCCGGCCGTCAGGACCTGCTCGATGTCGGCGTTGGACAGTATCCTCATCGCGCCGCTCCCTCGGAGGTGAGCCGCTGAGCGCCGGCCCCGCCGACCCGTACGGTCTCGGCCGCCGCCAGGTAGCCGCCGCCGGCGAAGACGACCTCGACGACGACCGCGCCGATCGCGCCCTCGGCCAACCGGGCGTCGCTCCGCCGGTATTCGCCGAACGTCGCAAGGTCGGCCTGGTCGATCCAGCGCACGTCCACATGCGCGTCCGCGGGCAGGGCCGCGATCGCCGGAACGGCCGCCGTGGCCAGGTCGCACGCCGACGGGCCCGCGGCGGCCGGAGA
>NZ_JBHLZP010000288.1:0-10574 GCF_042429965.1 Actinoallomurus acaciae | reverse complement strand
GGCCTGGCCGTCGTGGAGGCGCTGCTCGCCGGCCCGCTGGAGGTCGCGGTCGCCGGCCCGGCCGACGACCCGCGCACCCGTGAGCTGCACCGCACGGCGCTGCTGAGCACGGTGCCCGCCGTCGTGGCGACCGGTGACGGCGTCCCGCTGATGGAGGGCCGCACGCCCGTCGACGGCCGTCCCGCGGCGTACGTGTGCCGGGAGTTCACCTGCCGCATGCCGGTCACCGAGACCACCGCGCTCGAGAACGAGCTGACGACGCGCTGATTCGGTCACTACGGACATTCATCTCTTCGCCCTGTGCTCACGCCGAAAGACCGCTCATTGGAATTTCTGTCAACATCGGTGCGGGACGGTCTTGATCTTTGAGTTATCGGGGTGTTACCTCAAGGACGGGCGCCTGTACGCGCGATGCGGCCGGGCGGAGACGAGTGGTCCATACGGTGCATGGGTAGACGACCGTTGCCCGGTGGGCCATAGTCGTACGACACAGCGGGGATGAGGAGGGGTGCTGTGCGCTGGCCGAGCCGCCGCCGCATGCTGCCGACGGTCATTGGCGTCACTCTCGTCACCACGGTCGCCGCGGACATCGCGGTCGTCGTCGCACGCGACCAGACCGGCACCACGACCGGAACGGGCGATGAGCGTCTTGTCGCCGCGGCCGACCCCGCGGGCTACACGCCCGGCGCGGTCTCCGCGCTGCGAAAGGAGATCGTCCCGCACGTCCTCGTCGCCTCCGAGCAGACCATCCCCGCGGCGAACGTCGAGGCGGTCCGGCACGTGAAGGGCGTCAAGGCGGTCGAGGTGGTCGACGCGGCCCGCGCCTTCGTCGCCGGCAAGCGCGTGGGCGTGATGGGCGTCGAGCCCTCGACCTTCCGCGCGTACACGCCCGAGGCCAGCGCCAAGTCCGACGCGCTGTGGCGCAACATCTCCGGCGGCGACGTCGCCATCTCCTTCACGATGGGCAAGGACGGCGGCGTCCCGCTCGCCTCCTGGACCCAGATCGGCGGCACCGACCACAAGACCGCGGTGCGCGTCGGCGCGTACGCCACGATGGGTATCGGCCAGGTCGACGCGGTCGTCTCGCACGCCACCGCCCGCTCCATCGGCATGCCGTCCGGCAACGCGCTGCTCGTCAGCGCGCCGCACGTCGACGTCGCGAAGCTCCGCAAGGCGCTCGCCAAGGTGCTGCCGCACGGAGTGAAGACCGCGGCGCTGGAGTCGCGGTACGACGGCCCGAGCACCCCGGGCGGCGCGCCGAACGGCAGGGTCATGACCGCGCCCCAGGTCAACACGGTGATCCGGGCCGCCGAGTCGAAGATCGGTATGCCGTACGTCTGGGGCGGCGAGTCCGACGCGGAGGGCGGCTACGACTGCTCCGGCCTGGTGCAGTACGCCTTCGCGAAGGCCGGCATCCGGATGCCGCGCACCGCCGACATCCAGGCGTTCACCGGCTGGCGGCTGCCCTACAGCCAGGCGCAGCCGGGCGACCTGCTCACCTGGAAGAACGACCCGACCTTCAACGGCGTCTCGCACATCGCCATCTACCTCGGCGACAACAAGATGGTGGTCGCGCCGCACACCGGCACGGACGTGCAGATCCAGACGGTCTACATGACCAACTTCTGGGGTGCGATCCGGGTCAACCCGCAAGCCGCCGCCCGCAAGGCCGGCGGCGCCTGAGTCACCGCCGCCGGCGGCCGGCGGAAGGCGAAGTTTCGAGCATCGCCTGCTCCGCCTACGCCTGGCGGCGGCCTGCGCGGCGGATGTGATCGACCGCCGCGGTCCCCGCCGTGCACGTACGTCGTGGAGCCTCCGGCCGCTCCTGCCCGGGTGAGCACGATGCCGCTGAGCAGGCTCGGGGTGGCCGGTCCGCCGTTAGTGTGTAATCATAATTACATGACTACGAATGATGGGCTGGAGAAACTGCGCGGGTGGTTCACGGGGCGGCTTCCGGACGGCTGGTTCGAAGACGCTCCCGAGGTCGTGCTGGACCGCGAGGAGATCAGTGTGATCGGCCGGCTGGCCGCACCACAGGTGACCGACGATGTCTCCGAGGCGGAGCGCTCCGGCGTCATCGCCGGGCATGTGCAGCGCTTCCGCGAGGACACGCGTGAGCGCCGCGTCGACATCGCCCGTGAGGCCGAGCACCGGTTCGGCCGCAAGGTCTCCTGGGGCGTCCGCTGCGGGGACGAGACGACGATGTTCACCCAGCTGTCCGTTCCGGTGATGACGCGGCTGCGGCAGTCCGAGCGCAGAGTGCTCGACACGCTCGTGGACGCGGGCGTGGCGCGGAGCCGCAGCGACGCCCTGGCGTGGTGCGTCCGCCTGGTCGGCAAGAACGCCGACGACTGGCTGGCCGAACTCCGCGACGCCCTGCAGCACGTCGAGCGGGCGCGCGCCGCCGGTCCCCAGGTGTGAGACCGGTAAAACGCGCCAGCAACACAACGGAAATAATGACAATCACGAAAAAGGTCTACTCCATAGGTCTAATCCAAAGGTCTATGCCAAAGGTCTAAACCAATGGCGCGAAAGGGCTCTCGCTAAACCCCGCCCAGTCATGTTATAAATCGTTCCTCCGGGTACACTCGGAAAAACCCCTGGTCATTCAGCCGAGGGGCGTGCCGGCTTGAAGGAGCGATCGTGGCGTACGAAGTCAAGGCCAGTTCCATCGAGTGGAACCCCGGCCCGCAGCGACTACGTGAACTCACCGAGAAGATGCCCAACTCGTCGGTCACGGAGTTCGCCAACGTCGTGGTGAAGGCGAGGGTCGACAGCCGGAGCGCCAAGTCGACCTTCATCGTCGAGGACTCGACCAACACCACCAAGCAGACCATCACGCGGGCCGAGTACGACCGCGTCGCGGCCGCGCAGGAGGCCTACCTCGCCGGGCAGGACGTGGTCGTCGTCGACGGCTACATCGGCAGCGACCCGGAGTTCCGCACCCGGGCGCGCCTCGTCATCGAGGCGTCGAACGCCAACATCGCGGGGATGCAGAGGCAGCTCTACTACCCGGTCGGGGAGGACTACGACCCGGCGACGTGGGACCCGCACACGACGGTCGTCTACACGCCGAACCTGCCGATGGCGGGCTACCCGAACGACCGCCTCATCGCCGTCGACCTGAATTCCAACATCACGCGCGTCTTCAATTCGGACTACTTCGGTGAGTCCAAGAAAGGCGGCCTGCGAATGTGGAACAACATCGTCTACAAGCGCGGCGGTCTTTCTCTGCACGCCGGCTGCAAGGTCATCCCGGTGGACGGCGAGAACAAGACCGTGTTGATCGTCGGGCTCTCCGGAACCGGCAAGACCACGACGACTTTCACCACCCAGCTCGGCAGTAAACCGGTGCAGGACGACTTTGTCGCGCTGATGCCTCAGGGGCGCGTTTACACCACCGAGAACGGCTGCTTCGCCAAGACGTTCGGCCTCGACCCGGAGTTCGAGCCGACGATCTACCACGCGACCACCAAGCCGGACGCCTACCTGGAGAACGTCTCCGTCGACGAGAAGGGCAAGGTCGACTTCTTCGACACGTCGTACACCAAGAACGGGCGTACGACCTGGCCGTTCAAGTACGTCGACCCGTGGCCGGCCGACCAGGTGGAGCCCGCCGAGTTCCTGCTGATCCTCAACCGCAACGAGAACATCGTCCCGGGCGTCGCGCGCCTGGACCGCGCGCAGGCCGCGGCGTACTTCATGCTCGGCGAGACCACCGGCACCAGCGCCGGCGGCAAGGACGAGGAGGGCAAGTTCCTCCGCGTGCCCGGCACCAATCCGTTCTTCCCGCGCGACATGGCCGACATGGGCAACCGCATGCTCGAACTGCTCGACGGCCACGAGATGCAGGTGTTCGTGCTCAACACCGGCCGCGTCGGCGGCGGCGAGGGCGACGACCGGAGCAAGAAGGTCAAGATCCCGCACTCGTCGGCGATCGTGCAGGCCATCGTGGAGGACACGATCGAGTGGGAGCAGGACCCCGACTTCGGCTACGAGGTCGCCTCCTTCCTGCCGGGCATCGACGACCCGGAGATCCTGCGGCCCCGGCGGCTGTACGAGCGGCAGGGCCGGCTGGAGGAGTACGACGCGATGGTGGAGCGGATGAAGACCGAGCGGCGTGAGTACCTGGCGTCGTTCCGCGGCCTCGACGAGGCGATCCTGAAGTCCATCCGCTGACCGGCGACGCCGCAGACGCTCTGAGAGGCACCCTCGACCGCCGAGGGTGCCTCTCAGAGCGTCTGACGTGTCTCAGGTGACGCTGGTGGCCACCTGAGGGTTTTACGGCAGTTCATCCGTACGGGCCCCGCATGCGGAGCTGAGCGCGATAATTGACTGCTCACACCATGGCGCGGAACTGGGAGTAGGTGCGGCTCATGAGCCTGCGGGACCTTGTCTACAAGCTGTACGAACGACGGCTTGAGGCGAGGCTGAACTCCGACGCGAACCCGCGCCATATCGGTGTCATCCTCGACGGCAACCGCCGGTGGGCCCGCTCAATGGGCATCGCCGACATCAACACCGGCCACCAGCGCGGCGCCGACAAGATCTCCGAGCTGCTCCAGTGGTCGCAGGAGACGGGGGTGGAGGTGGTCACGCTGTGGCTGCTGTCCACCGACAACCTCAGCCGGCCCGCCGCCGAGCTGGAGCCCCTCCTGCAGATCATCGAGAACACCGTCGAGGACCTCGCCGGGCAGGGATGGCGCGTCAAGCCGGTCGGCGCCCTCGACCTTCTCCCCGACAAGACGGCGCGTGTCCTGAAACATGCCGAAGAAAGCACATCCGATGCTCCAGGCCTGATTGTGAACGTCGCAGTTGGGTATGGAGGTAGACGTGAGATCGCTGATGCGGTGCGCTCACTCCTGCACGAACAGGCGAGCAGGGGCACCAGCATCGAGGAACTCGCCGAGGTCCTCGACGTCGAGCACATTGCCGAGCACCTCTACACCCGTGGCCAGCCCGACCCGGATCTCGTCATCCGCACGTCGGGAGAGCAGCGCCTTTCCGGCTTCATGCTCTGGCAGAGCGCCCACTCGGAGTACTACTTCTGCGAGGCCTTCTGGCCTGACTTCCGCAAGGTCGACTTCCTGCGGGCGATCCGCGCCTTCGCCGCGAGACATCGTCGCTACGGCTACTGAACCTCCTGGTAGGGCAGGCCGAAACCTCGGTTACGTCCGGGTTACTTATCGGTCCGCCTCTGTTCTCGGGTGGGGTGGCGGCCTTAGCGTCGAAACAGGTCCCCCCGAGGAAAGGACGCCTCCTCAGGCGGTCCGCCTGGGCAGGCGCCCGAAGGAGAACGAGTGGCCAGACCAGCCGCCACCCGGCGCACGTACGTCCTCGACACCAGTGTCCTGCTGGCCGACCCGGGAGCGCTGTCCCGGTTCGCCGAGCACGAGGTCGTACTCCCGATCGTCGTGATCACCGAGCTCGAGGCCAAGCGTCACCACCCGGAGCTGGGCTACTTCGCCCGTGCCGCGCTGCGGACGCTCGACGACCTCCGGCTCGCGCACGGTCGGCTCGACGAACCCCTGCCCATCGGCGATGACGGTGGAACGGTCCGGGTCGAGCTCAACCACACCGACCCCTCGGTGCTGCCGGCCGGGTTCCGGCTCGGCGACAACGACACGCGGATCCTCTCGGTGGCGCGGTCGCTGTCCCAGGAAGGGCACGACGTCGTTCTCGTGTCCAAGGACCTCCCGTTGCGGGTCAAGGCGGCCTCCGTCGGGCTGACGGCGGAGGAGTACCGCGCCGAGAAGGTGGTCGAGACCGGGCACACCGGCATGGCCGAGCTCGAGGTGCCCGCCGAGCGGCTGGAGCGGCTGTACGACTCGGGCCAGGTCGACCTGGACGAGGCGCGCGACCTGCTCTGCCACACCGGCCTGCGGCTGCTCTCCGGCGGCGGCTCCGCCCTCGGCCGGGTCATGCCCGACAAGTCCGTACGCCTGGTCCGCGGCGACCGCGAGGTCTTCGGCCTCCACGGCCGGTCGGCGGAGCAGCGCGTCGCGCTCGACCTGCTGACCGACGAGGACATCGGCATCGTCTCGCTCGGCGGCCGGGCCGGTACGGGCAAGTCCGCGCTGGCCCTGTGCGCCGGCCTGGAGGCCGTGCTCGAGCGCCGCCAGCACCGCAAGGTGGTGGTCTTCCGCCCGCTGTACGCGGTCGGCGGCCAGGAGCTCGGTTACCTGCCCGGCACCGAGAACGAGAAGATGTCGCCGTGGGGCCAGGCGGTGTACGACACGCTCTCGGCCATCACCACCCCGGAGGTCATCGAGGAGGTCCTCGACCGCGGCATGCTCGAGGTGCTCCCGCTGACCCACATCCGCGGCCGTTCGCTGCACGACTCGTTCGTGATCGTCGACGAGGCGCAGTCCCTCGAACGCGGAGTGCTGCTCACCGTGCTGTCGCGGATCGGCGCCGGCTCGCGCGTCGTGCTCACCCACGACATCGCGCAGCGTGACAACCTGCGGGTCGGACGGCATGACGGCGTCGTCGCGGTGGTCGAGAAGCTCAAGGGCCACCCACTGTTCGCACACGTCACCCTGACCAGGTCCGAACGCTCGCCGATCGCCGCGCTGGTGACCGACACGCTCGGCGACGTCGGCGTCTGATCCCATCGCCCGTGACCCCTCGGCCCCTTCGGGAGCCGAGGGGTTTTCGTCACGCTGTGAGGTCACGAGGGATTCTCCCGTAATGGTGTGACCAAAGTCACAGTGTATGGGAGAAAGCTGGGAAAGTGCTGATAGTCGGGTGAATTGAGCAGTCTGTTCCTGTTGTGACACGGTTCGACGTGAGATCAGTCACGTCATTCCGGTTGCGGGGTACCCCCCGTCTTCGTGCAGTCTTGGGCGCCGTAAGCACTCCAGTGGGACAGCCCCCAGCCCCGGCGTTGAACCCCCCGCCGTACGCCGCCATGGAGGGCCGTGCCCCACCCAGGGAACCGACGGTCGCGCCGAGCGCGCCCGCGCCGGTTCCTGGAGTGAGGACATTCGCACGTGTGCCCATGCGCGTGCGACCTTCGGAAGGACCGCCTTGTACGGAGACCAATTCAGGTCACCCGGACGAGACGATCGACAGGACGGCGCCACGCCCCAGCAGGCGCCGTGGGAGACCGGTAGCGGCCCGGCTCCGATGTCGCACGACGACCTCAAGGTCGCCGGCGAACCCCTCGGCACGCCCTCCGTCCAGGACGACGGCGCGTACGAGACGTCCTCGTACGGCACCGGTGCCTTCGATCCGAACGGCTACGCCCACGACGCGCCCGACGGCAACGCCACGGCCGCGTACGACATGGGTCACGACTCCGACGACAACACGGCGCACGACATCCCCGTGTACCAGCCGGAGTACGAGCCGGAGCCCATGGCCACGTCGGCCATGCCGCCCTATGGCCCCGGGGCGGACCCCGCGCTCACCCCAGACTTCGAGGGCGGGCATCGCGCCCCCGGCACGGGCAACAAGCGGCTGATCCGGTTCGCCGCGGTCGCCGCAGCCGTCGCCGTGGTCGGCGGCGGAGGTGTCGCCTGGGCGGTGACCGGTGGCTCCTCCTCCTCGAACAAGGACCACACCACCCAGCAGGTGCAGGCCCAGGCTCCGCCTCCCGCGCCGCTGACCGACGCGCAGCGTGCCGACGCCGAGAAGCGGCGCCAGAAGGAGCTGAAGAAGCGCGCCTCCCGCGCCGCCCGCAGCCAGGTGGTCCGGCCGAAGCTCCTGGCCAAGGGCACGCCCCCGCCGAAGCCGAAGCCCACCACCCCCAGCGCGGGCGACCCGGTGCCGGCGAGCGAGGCGCAGCGCATCGCGCGCTCGCTGCTGCCGAGCTTCGGGTGGAGCCCGAGTTCGCAGTTCGGCTGCCTGGTCAACCTGTGGAACCGCGAGAGCGGCTGGAACGTCCACGCCGCCAACCCGTCCGGGGCGTACGGCATCCCGCAGGCCAAGCCGGGTTCGAAGATGTCCAGCGCCGGGCCCGACTGGCAGAACAACGCCACCACCCAGATCAAGTGGGGCCTCGGCTACATCAAGGACCGGTACAGCACCCCGTGCGGGGCCTGGTCGCACTCCCAGTCCAGCGGCTGGTACTAGAGCCGAGTCCGCCGGCCCGGCCGTACGCGATAGAGCTCGCCGCGCGCTCTGGCGCGCGGCCGACCAGAAGGTACATGGTGGTTCACAACTTCATACGTGGTTCCGTACCGCCGAAGGCCGTCGCCATCCTGGCGGGCCTCGGCGTCGTGGCCGGACTGGCTCTGGCGGCGCCCACCCGGGCGGCGTCGCCGAGCACGGCCGCCGCGCGGATCGTCGCGGCGCGGCACCACAAGAAGCCCGGCACCGGCGACCGGCGCCGGCACACGCCGAGCCGGGGGCAAAGCAACGGCGCACCGGCCGCAAAGAACCGGTAACGGCCCGGCACGGATGCCGCTCGCGCGGGTGTCGCCCTGCCAGGGCCGCGGACAGTGTCCTGGCTGTGCATCGATACATCATCCGGATCACGGCGGCCATCGGCTGCGTCGCCACGGTGGGTCCGTGGGCGCCCGGTCGGACGGCGACGGCGATGGTCCGCACCGACCATGACCCCGCGCACGACTCCGGGCACGTCGACGCCCTGGAGATCTCGGCGCCCCTGCGGAACCGGCTGCTGGCCGTGGCGCTCATGACCCCGCGCGGCTGGTCGGACCGGCAGTGGCGGTGCCTGGACCGGCTGTGGACGCGCGAGAGCAACTGGAACCACCTGGCCCGCAACCGCTCGTCCGGCGCGTACGGGATCCCGCAGGCGCTGCCCGGCACCAAGATGCGCAGCGCCGGCGGCGACTGGCGCAGCAGCGCGGCGACACAGATCAAGTGGGGACTCGGCTACATCGCCCGGCGGTACGGCACCCCGTGCGCCGCCTGGGACCACGCGGAGGCCGCCGGCTGGTACTAAGCCTGTCTCAAAGGGCCTGAACGTCAGACGTCCGTAAGCGGGGCTCAGGAGCCGCCGGGCCGGGTCATGGCGAGCGTGTCCAGGGCGGCGTCGAGCTGTTCGAGGGTCAGGTCCCCGCGATCGACGTACCCGGCATCGAGGACGACCTCCCGGATCGTCCTGCGTTCGGCGAGTGCCCGCTTGGCCACCTTGGCGGCCGCCTCGTAGCCGATGTAGCGGGTGAGCGGCGTGACGATGGCCGTGGACGACGCGGCGTACTCCCGGCCGCGCTCGGCGTCGGCCTCGATCCCGTCCACGCACTTGTCGGCGAGGACGCGGGAGGCGGCGGTCAGCAGCCGTATCGACTCCAGCAGGTTGCGGGCCATCATCGGCATCATCACGTTGAGCTCGAAGGTGCCCGCCGTGCCGCCGTAGGCGATGGCCGCGTCGTTGCCGATGACCTGCGCCCCGACCTGGCACACGGCCTCGGGGATGACCGGGTTCACCTTGCCGGGCATGATCGAGGACCCCGGCTGGAGCTCGGGCAGGCGGATCTCGGCCAGGCCGGCGCGCGGACCGGAGTTCATCAGGCGCAGGTCATTGGCGATCTTGATGAGGCCCGCGGCGATGGTCCGCAGCACCCCGCTGGTCTCCACGAGGGCGTCACGCGCGCCCTGCGCCTCGAAGTGGTTCCGCGCCTCGGCGAGCGGCAGGCCCGTGTCGCGCGCCAGCTCGGCGATGACCCGCTGGGCGAAGCCGGCCGGGGTGTTGACGCCCGTCCCGACCGCGGTGCCGCCCAGTGGCAGCTCGGCCAGGCGCGGCAGCGCGGCGTCGAGGCGCTCCACGCCGTACGCGACCTGGGCGGCGTACCCGCCGAACTCCTGGCCGAGCGTGACCGGTGTGGCGTCCATCAGGTGGGTGCGGCCCGCCTTGACGACGGAGGAGAACTCCTCGGCCTTGCGCTCCAGCGCGTCCGTGAGGTGCCGGAGCGCGGGGATCAGCTCGTCCACCACGAGACCGGCGGCGGCGGTGTGGATCGAGGTGGGGAAGACGTCGTTGGAGGACTGGGAGGCGTTGACGTGGTCGTTGGGGTGGACGGGCCGGCCGAGCCGCTCCTGGGCGAGTGTCGCGATGACCTCGTTGGCGTTCATGTTCGACGACGTCCCGGAACCGGTCTGGAACACGTCGATCGGGAAGTGCTCGTCGTACTCGCCGTCGGCGACGGAGAGCGCGGCCTTCTCGACGGCATCCGCCATGTCCGGCTCCAGCACCCCGAGCTCGGCGTTGACCCGCGCCGCCGCGGCCTTGATCCGGGCGAGCGCCGCGATCTGCGCGCGCTCCAGCCGCTGACCCGAGATGGGGAAGTTCTCCACCGCACGCTGCGTCTGCGCCCGCCACCTGGCCCACGAGGGGAGCCGGACGTCTCCCATGGAGTCGTGCTCGACCCTGTGTTCCTGCTCGGACATGTGATGCCTCCCGGAACCTTGTGCCGACATCATCGACCCTATGCGCGGCGGAGATCGTCCCGTCGTCCGGGTCGAGCGCCGGCGACCGCCGTGGCGAGGAGGCCGACGGCCTCGGCGAGGCGGTGCTCGGCGAGCCGGGCGTAGCCGACCACGATCGCGGGCGGACCGGGCCGCCCCACGTGCATCGGGGCGACGCCCTCGACCGCCACGCCCAGCGC
>NZ_JBHLZP010000287.1:0-20722 GCF_042429965.1 Actinoallomurus acaciae | reverse complement strand
GCACGCGGAACACCACGATGTCGTGGTCACCGGACCGGAACTGCTGCTCGATCGTGCAGTCGAACCACGCGGCGGCGCCCTCGATGAGCACGCAGCCCTCCCGGCCCGAACGCCACGCGACACCGGCGAAGCGGTCGCCGCCGCGCGCGCCGAGCCGCCGCCCGACGTCCTCCTGGTGGGCGCCGAGCACACTGATCCCGATGCGCGGCAGGTCGCGCAGCACCGGCCAGGTCGTCGAGGTGTGCGCCACGCATACCGACACGAGCGGCGGCTCCAGGGAAACCGGCACGAAGGAGCTCGCGGCGATGCCGACCGGCCGGCGCGCGACGAGGCCCGCGACCGCCGTCACGCCCGTCGGGTAGGCGCCGTAGACGCGGCGCAGTTCCAGTTCCACGGCGGTCATACCGAAAACCTCTCCCGCCTGCCCCAGGCATGTGTCCTTCATGACAGAGCACCCGGCCGAGATCTACTGGACCGCCTCGCCCAGGCGTGACGGCAGCTCGGTACGCCGCCGGATCGCGAGTTTTCGGTAGACGCGGGTGAGGTGCTGCTCCACGGTGCTGACCGTGATGAACAGTTTCCGGGCGATCTGCTCGTTCGTGGAGCCTCGGGCGGCCAGTTCCGCGACCCGCAGCTCCGCCTTGCTGAGCTGGGGGGCGGGCCAGTGGCGCTCGCTCATGCTCTCCGCGGGTGGGCCGTCCTCGAAGACGGCGGCGAGCGACTCCTGCAGGGGCGCGGCGTGGCATCGCTCCGCCAGCGCCCGCGCCTTGTGCGCCCTCGCCCGCGCCTGGCCGCGATCCCCGAGCGCCTTGCAGGCATGGCTCAGATCCGTCAGCGCGTAGGCCAGCCCCAGCGAGTCACCGCGGCTTTCGAAGATGTCCGCCGCCTCCAGCAGCACGGGCCGGCGTTCCTCGAGGTCGAGCGTTGCCGCATGGACGCGGTAGGTCATCCCGTGGGTGCGCGACCGCCCCGGCGGCAGCAGCGCCATCTGCTCCGCGATCAGCTCCCTGGCCTGCGGGAGGAGCCCCTTGCAGAGATACGCCTGGGCGGCGTCCGTACGCCAGGGCACCGCGGCCGGGCAGTCGACGTCCCAGACCTGCATGAGATGCCCGCACGCCAGAAAGTCCTGGAGAGCGGCGTCGTAGCGGCCGGTCGCGAGATGAAAATGCCCTCGCGCGTTGAGGTAGTGTAATCCGCCCAGAGTTTCAAAGGCCGCGTCGGGCACCGGAAACTCGAGATAGCTCTCGGCGTCCTTGTAGCGTCCCATTGCCGTGATGGCGAGCACGAGGAATGCCAGTGGCACCGCGAGAGCCGCTCCCCAGCTCTCCGGCGACATCAGCGTGAGTGCCTCCTGCGCCTGCTGCTCGGCATTCGCGAGATCACCGAGACGGTAGTCCACTGCCGCGCGCGCCGAGATGAACATGGCCTTCCATACGGTTCCGTGCTTCTCGCCCGCACCCGAAAGGAGAGAATCACACCATACTGACGCCTTGTCGAGCTGGTCGGAATAGAGGAGCGTCGCCAGTGCCGCCATCGATGACGCAGGGCTCGCGACACCGGCCCGTGCCTCCCTGAGGGCCAGTTCGGCGGCGTGAACGGCACTGGCCTCGTGGCCGTTTCCGAGGACGGCGCCAAGCGCCGCCACCGCCCGGTGCTCCGGGGCCGAGGTGGGCGCCATGACGTTCAAGGGGGCCGTGTCGACACGGCCCACCCCGGACGCGATTCCGGGATAGGCGAGAGGAAGCCACAGGCACATTTTGTCGACGTACGATACGGTGCGCTTCGTCACCTGCCCACCAGAGCCGTCGCGCAGGAGCGCCAATATGCTCGTCGCCTGGGCGACCTCCCCGTGCCAGAGCAGGTTCATGACGACCTGGACCGATTGCTGAACGGCGAGATAGCCGTTCTTGATGGCAGCGACCAGGTCGGGGAGGTAACGCTTGGCCGCGCAGGGATTGTGATGCCACAGGACATCGGTCAGTTTGGCGGAGATACCGGCCTGTTCTCGCCTGTCCGCACAGGTGTGATACGCCTTTCTCAGGTAGCCGATGGCCGCTTCCCGGTTCCCCTCGACCAGAGCCTGGTCCGCCGCTTCGCGGAGCACCCTGTTCGCCCACGGGAACTTCTCCTCGACGAGCATCAGATGCTCGGCGATCGCCAGAGCGGGAGCGCCCTCGTCATGCAGGAGCCGGGCGGCTCGTGAGTGCATGGCGTGCCAGACGCCCGGCGGGATGCTGCCGATCACGGCCTTGCGCACGCTGGGCTGCCCGAGAAAGCCGGGATCCAGCAGGCCTCCGAGCCCGGCGGACGTCACCACCTGCCGGACGGACTCCGGGGCCGTGTCGCAGAAACGCGCCACGACCGGGAGTGACCCGCATGCCCCCAGAATGGCGATCACCTGCGCGAGCTCGAGCATGACGGGATCGGATCGGTAGAGGCAGCTCAGGACGGCGCGGCCGAAGGCCGGGCCGGCGACGGGCCGCCCGTGCTCATCCGGGCCGGTGCCGGCCTCATGAGTCCCGCCGGCGGTCGTGTGGTCCTCGGCGAGAGCATGCACCAGCAACGGCTTTCCGCCGCTCAGGCACCGGTATTCCGATGCGAGCCGGCCTGCCGTCTCAAGGCCCATGTAGTCGCCGAGGACGGCCGCGACGCCCGTCAGAGACAGCGGGTTCAGCGGCATCTGGCAGCAGTTCGGCATCCGCAGCATCTCGGCCTGGATGATTCGCTGGACGCTGTTCCTTCCCAGGTCCCGGCAGTAGCTGAACATGAACAGTATCGGGGCATTGCTCATCCGGCGCATGAGCGCCAGCAGGTATTGGAGCGATTCAACGTCCATAAAATGCGCGTCGTCGACACAGACGACGAGCGTCTGGCTACTGGTCAGGTGCTGGAACGCGCTGTGGAGCAGATTAAGGATGGGCAATGATATTTGCCGGAGGGCTCTGGACTCGTCGACGCGCGCGACCGAGTCGCACACGCCTTCGAGCAGCGCACGGATCTCCCTCTCCGCGCTCGGCGAGGAAAGCCGGCGGCCTCTGAGCATCTGGTCGATGATCCCGAGCGGATGATGGCTCTCGAAGCTGGATGCGGTGGCCTCGAGCACCGTCGCGCCGGCGTCGGCGGCATCTTGCGCGAACGAGCGCAGCAGGGCTGTTTTGCCGCTTGCGATCGGGCCGCTGATCGCGACTACGCGACCGCGACCCGCGGTACATTCACTGAAGACCGTGGCAAGAATCTTCTCTTCCTCATCGCGTTCTGCCAGTTTCTCCATTACATCTCACAATCTCGCAATGTTACGGGAAACCTCGTATACGAAATGGCCCGATGGAAGGTCTGGTCTAGTCCAGTACTCCCGGCTCGGTGAGAGAACCGCTTTCCTGCGGCACTGACGGCCTTTTGTCGATACGGCCGATCGCGGAGATGAGGGGCCCTGTCATGATGGTCGTGACCAAGGCCATGAGGACAAGGATCGTGAACAGCCGGTCGGTGATGATGCCTGCGTTCAGCCCCACGTTGAGCGCGATGAGTTCGGTCAGGCCTCTGGTGTTCACCAGCACGGCGACCGTGGCCGACTGGCGCGCGTCGAGACCGCCGAGGCGCGCCATCACATAGCCCGGACCGATCTTGCCGAACATCGCACAGGCAACGATCACGACGAGCAGGGCGACATCGCCGCCGTTCAGCGCACTGATGTTGGTCGTCAGCCCCGTGACCACGAAGAACAGCGGCAGGAGCAGTCCCCCGGCGATCTCCATGGAGCGCAGCACGTCCGCGTCCGGGGCCTCCTCCCGCCCCGGCATGACCAGTCCGGCGATGAAGGCACCGAATATCGGGTGCAGACCGAGCGACGCGGTGACCCACGCGCCCGCGGCCGCGAGCACGAGCGCGGCGGGCGCCTGGCTCGACACCAAGGCCCCTGGGCGCCGGATCCACCACTTCAACGCCGGGCGGACCACGAAGATCATCACCGCCACGAAGCCGGCGATGAACAGTACGGTCTCCGGCCAGGGCCTTGCCCCGGCCGCCTCGGTGCCGATCAGCGCGAAGGCCAGGACGAGCCAGGCGGACACGTCCATGAACCCGGCCGCCGCCGTCGCGACGACGCCCACCGTCGTCCCGGCGATCCCCCGTTCCCGCACGATCGCCGCGAGCACCGGGAGGGCGGTGATGGAGATCGCCACGCCGATGAAGAGCACGAAGGACCGGCCGCCGGCGTGCTGTTCCCCGATGGCGCTGAACGCATGCCGGGCCCCCATCGCGACGCCTGAGCCGAGGGCCAGCGGAACGAGCAGCGCGCCGGTTGCGATCAGCGAGGCCGACCGGCCGTTTCTGCGCATGGACCGGAAATCGATCTCATAGCCCACACTGAACATGAAGATCACGACGGCGAGCTGCGATATGACGGAGATGAAGGGCACGGCCTCGTGAGTGAAGAGGCGGCCGGTCAAGTGCCCCGGGAACCTTCCGAGCAGGCTCGGTCCCAGAAGGATGCCCGCGACTATCTGGCCGACGACGGTCGGCTGACCGATCCGGCGGGCGACGGCGCCTAACAGCCACGCCGCTCCAAGGACAAGGGCGACATCGCCGATGACGTCAGCTGTCACCGCGTCCAGGTTCATTTAGGGCTCCATTCGCAGCGCGAACTCGACGGCGGGCTTGGCGATCGCTCTTCGCGGTCAGAGCGGGATGTTGCCGTGGCTCCCCCGGCCGGCGAGCCCGCTCTCCTGACGGGCCGCGAACACCTCCAGCATTCGGCGGCGGCTCAGGGACGGATCGATGACCTCATCGATCAGGCCCAGCACGATGCCGTGGCCGAGGTCGCGGTTCGCCTGCCGATGTCGTTCGATCAGGCGAGCGCGCATCGCCTCACGCTCGTCCTCCGGTAAGGCCGCGATCTTCTTCCAGTGGAGGACGCGGACCGCCGACTCCGCCCCCATCACCCCGACCTCCGCGTCCGGCCAGGTGAAGATCGCCGTGGCCCCCAGGGCACGGGAGTTCATCGCGATGAAGGCCCCGCCGTAGGATTTCCGCGTCACCAATGTCACGCGCGGCACCCGCGCCTCGGCGAACGCGTACAGGAGTTTCGCGCCGCGTCGCACGACGCCGCTCCATTCCTGCCCGACGCCCGGCAGGTAGCCGGGTACGTCGACGAGCACGATCAGCGGGATTCCCGCGCAGTCGCACATCCGCACGAAACGCGCCGACTTCTCCGCGCTCAGCGAGTCCAGGCATCCCCCTTTGCGAAGAGGGTTGTTGGCGATGACCCCGACCGTGCCTCCGCCCAGCCGGCCCAGACCGATCACCACGTTGGCCGCCCACTTCGGCTGCAACTCGAGGAAGTCGCCGTCGTCGACGATCTCGCGCACCAGCGGGCGCACGTCATACGCTCGGCGGGACGACTCGGGCAGCAACGCCCGCAGATCCCTGGGCGGTCCCGCCGCGCTCGCCCGGAACGTTCCCGGCCGGCCGAGAAGACCGGCGAGCCGGCGCGCCGTGTCGTACGCGTCGGCCTCGGACTCGGCCGTCACGTGGGCCACTCCGGACCTGCGGCCGTGCGCCTCGGCGCCGCCCAGGCCCGCCATGTCGATCTTCTCTCCGGTGACGCTCGACACGACCTCCGGGCCGGTGACGAAGATCCGCCCGGCCGGCGCCATGATCACCAGATCGGTGAGGGCCGGTCCGTACGCGGCTCCGCCCGCAGCCGGGCCGAGCACGACGGAGATCTGCGGTACGACGCCGGAGGCGCTGATCATCGCCGCGAAGATCTGCCCGATCCCGTGCATCGACTCGATGCCGTCGCCGATCTTCGCGCCGCCGGAGTGCCACAGGCCGATGACCGGGCAACCGTCGCTCGCGGCGAGGTCGATCGCCTCGGCGATCCGCACGCACTCCGCCAGGCCCAGCGCGCCGCCCCGTCGCGTGGCGTCGGTGCAGAAGGCGATGACCTTCAGTCCGTCGATCTGGCCGCGCACGGTCGTCGCCGCGATCTCGTCCGGCTCGTGCAGCATCACCGAGGATCCGGGGTCCAGCAGGAGGGCGAGCCGGTTGAGCGGAGTGCGGGGATCGACATCGCGTCTGGGTGGTGTGGGCATGGACGTGATGGAGGAATTCACCACTTGTTTCCTTGCTGTTTCCGATCGTTGAGTCCGGCCGCGTGGGCAGAGGATGTCCGGGGCGTTGGGAAGCGCCTGCCTGCGCCGGGGTGGACGGCACACCGCATTCCCATCCGTGCCCGCACTCTGAAAGAGCCGCGCCCCTTCATCGGGTACGCGGTCCGAAATTCAGATCCAGTGCGAGTCCCGGGCAATCCCCAACGCATCAATTCGATTGCGTGCGCCCAGTTTCGTCACCGCGGACGAAAGGTAGTTGCGCACGGTCCCCTCGGAGAGGTGTAACTGTGCCGCGATCTCGACCACCGTGTCGCCTTGGGAGAGATGCTCGAGCACGGAGAGCTGCCGTAAGGTCAACGGGCAGCCTTCGTTGCCCAGCGCGGCGACCGTCAACTCCGCGTCGAAGACCCTTTCACCCTGATGCACCCGGTGGATGGCCTCGAAGAAGCGGTCCGGGGACACACTTCGCTGCACCATACCGTGGATCCCGCCGGTGAAGGCCTGGCGTACGATCGAACGAGTGAACGCCGCAGCGAGCAGCAGGATCCGGCAGCCCGGAATTCCGGTGATCTTCTCGGCGATCGTGATCGCACCGTTGTCCGCGCCGTCGAAGCTGATGATCACTACGTCCGGCCGACGTATCTCGGCGAACTCCAGGGCGTCAAGGCCCTCATCCACCGCTCCCACGACTCGGATTTCCCCGCACTGCTCAAGCAGTGCGGTGAGCGCGAGACGGGACAGACATAGTCCGTCGGACACCATTACTTCAATTCCCATTTGATCCCCCTACGGAATCCCTTCTATTAGGACCCCGTCATTCGACGGCGAACGTACGACTCACATCCCGATGATGTAATGCCGCTTGACATAGGTTGATCTTGACTTGCCCGGCGTATCGTTATGACGGGTGTCGGGCGCGATGGCCACACACCCGGGCGCTCTCGGCCGGTGAGGGAGACTTCGCGCAGGCCGCGGGGCCGGTGGCGACGGAGGGCGCGCCTGGACCATTCCTCGGGCTGGGCGAAAGGTACTTCTGGGCGGGCCGGAGGCGGTTCGGACGTGCCGGCCGGCGCCTTCATCCGGCGGCATCCTCGAAGTCCAGGACCTCGACGGTCACCCGCTGCTAAACTAATTAAAAATCAGGAGAATGCGGAGGGCATGAAAGCCGTCACACATGCCTGACGACCTGCGGCGTAACGCTGTTTCCGCAGGTCGTTCCGGAGTTCGATGATGGATGCGTTGTTCGAGGTCGGATCGCAGCTTCCTCAGTTCGACGAATCCTTGCTCCTGTCACCGATGAGGAGCATGAGCTCGTCAAGATCGTACAATGCCTTCCGCGGCGTACCGAAGCGTCTTATCTTTCCGCGACTGGCCCACTTCCTGATGGTCGCCGCAGTTACTCCAGCGGCCAGAGCCGCGAGTCCGGTGGGAACAAGCCGGGGGCCGGGCCCCGTGGTCTCCCCCATGCAGATATCCTCCTGTCAACGGGTCTCCGGCCTCGCCGCCGGGTCGCGGCAGGGAATGACATGACTCATCGCGCACCCTGAAGCTGCCGATAGAGATGCAGCCACTGATCGGCCTGCCATGCATGTCCCGCCCCGCAATGAACCTCGCATTTTCCGCTACCGGCCGAGTGCACCGCGAAAAGACGGGCATCACATCCCGGCCGCACGCACTGACCGATATCGAACTGCTTCGGGCCGGATTCGGTGATCTGCCGTAAGCGTACGGTGAGCGCGGCTACCTCTTCCTCGAAGTCACCGGCGGCAGGGTGCGCGAGAAGCCAATCTAAGTGTCTGATCAGAAACGGAGTCAATGAGTTGCAGTCGGGGCTCGCCGGCTTGCGCACCGAACACTCATCGGCCACCAGCGCCGACCAGGACCGGAGAAAGCCGAGTATCTCCGACCGGCCAGAGCTCGCATCCTCGTTGATCCGTATACCCGAAGCGCTGCGCACGCCCTTTATCCGCTGGAACGGACGCTGCGGTGACGGCAGCATCACCTGGGCTAAGCCGCTGTATATCCGTGGAAGCTCTCTGAGTTCGGCTTCTACCCGTGCGTAACAACTTCTACAGACTCGTAGATTATTTTTCTCGATGCGAAGTGTTTTCCGACCCCCGACGCACCGTTTCCCGATACAGAGTTCCGTCCTTCGCGCTGAGAAGCTCTCGAGCATGGCCCCAACCTTTATCCACCCGAAACCGGACACTCTAGGCGGAGAGTAGCGCAGCATCTTTCGGCAGCGCAAGGCCTAAACTCAGGAATGCCAGGCGGCAGTCACATCATGAAGACCCATACCTCTTAACCCTTCTAAACCTGGCTCTACCGGAACGGCCGCGAGGCCGACAGATTGCCGGAAGACACCAGGAAGGCTTCCGGAAAGCGAGGCGATCAAGTGCCCATCCGGCGATAGTAACGATTGGGCAAAACATGATGACCATGGCAGATTACGTTCGGTGATCCAGGACTCCGAGCCGTATACCGCTCACGAACACCAATTCGGTGACAGCACACGTGTTTGTCGACGTGCCCGCCGCCCCGATCCACCCCCGGCACCGCGCACTCTTTCTGCCATCTCTCGCAATATGCGACTACCGCAGGAGGTCATTCGATTACGCCCCGGGCCGGTCTCCCTCAGGAATGGCACGCCGCCGTCCCGCCAAGGCGGCGGCGTGCTGCTGCAGGGACCAGACGCCCACCTCACCGCGGATCGCGGCCTCGATGCCCTGCACCGCGGCGGCCAGCCCGGAGACCGTGGTAACGCACACCACACCACGCTGGACCGCGGCGGTGCGGATCTCGTAGCCCTCCAGCCGCGAATCGGACCGCCCCCGGGCGCCGAACGGCGTGTTCACGATCAGGTCGACCTCGCCCGCCAGAATCCGGGTCACCACCGTCGGCTCCCCGTCGGCGCCGGGACCGTCGCCGTGCTTGCGCACGACCTCGGCACGAACGCCGTTGCGCCGCAGCACCTGCGCGGTCTCCTCCGTCGCCCAGACCTCGAAGCCCAGGTCCGCGAGCCGCTTCACCGGGAAGATCATGGCGCGCTTGTCCCTGCCCTCGACGGAGACGAACACCCGTCCCGTGACCGGCAGCGTGCCGTACACCGCCGCCTGGGACTTCGCGTACGCGGTGCCGAACGTCGCGTCGATCCCCATCACCTCGCCGGTCGAACGCATCTCCGGCCCGAGCACGGTGTCGACGCCATGCCCGTCGACGTCCCGAAACCGCCCGAAGGGCAGCACCGCCTCCTTCACCGCCACCGGCGCGTCGTACGGGAGCTCCCCGCCGTCGCCCACGGCGGGCAGCAGGCCGGCCGTCCTCAGGTCCGCGATGGTCTCCCCCAACATGATCCGGGCCGCGGCCTTGGCCAGGGGCGTCCCGGTGGCCTTGGAGACGAACGGGATGGTGCGGGAGGCACGCGGGTTCGCCTCCAGCACGTACAGCACCCCGGCGGCGAGCGCGTACTGCACGTTGAGCGGGCCGCGGACGCCGACCCCCGCCGCGATCGCCTCGGTGGCGGCGCGGATCCGGTCGACGCCGTCCCGGCCCAGCGTGATCGGCGGCAGCGCGCAGGCGGAGTCGCCGGAGTGGATGCCGGCCTCCTCGATGTGCTCCATCACGCCGCCCAGGTACAGCTCGCGGCCGTCGTACAGCGCGTCCACGTCGATCTCGATCGCCTCGTCCAGGAACCGGTCGATCAGCACCGGATGCCCGGGAGACACCTCCGTCGCCTGAGAGACGTACGCGCGCAGCGCCCGAGCGTCGTACACGATCTCCATGCCACGGCCGCCGAGCACGTACGACGGCCGCACCAGCACCGGGTAGCCGATCTCTCCGGCGATCCGCACCGCCGCGTCCCCGGAGCGGGCGATCCCGTACCGGGGCGCGGTGAGTCCGGCCGCGGCCAGCACCGCCGCGAACTCCTCCCGGTCCTCGGCCAGGTGGATCGCTGCCGGCGGCGTGCCCGCCACCGGAACTCCGGCCGCCTCCAGGTCGCGCGCGAGGCGGCGTCTGCCCGCCGAGCTGCACGATCACCCCGGCGACCTCGCCGGTCTCCTGCTCGGCGTGCACGACCTCCAGCACGTCCTCCAGGGTGAGCGGCTCGAAGTAGAGCCGCCCGGAGGTGTCGTAGTCGGTCGAGACGGTCTCGGGATTGCAGTTGACCATCACGGTCTCATAGCCCGCCTCGGCCAGCGCGAACGATGCGTGCACGCAGGCATAGTCGAACTCGATGCCCTGGCCGATGCGGTTCGGCCCGGAGCCGAGGATGATGACCTTCGGACGCTCGCCGCCCGGCACCTCGGTCTCCTCGTCGTATGTCGAATACAGGTACGGGGTCCGAGCCGCGAACTCCGCGGCGCAGGTGTCCACCGCGTGGTACACCGGCCGGACCCCGAGCCTCCAGCGCAGCTCGCGGATCTCACGCTCGTCGCATTCGCGGACCTGCGCGATCTGCGCGTCGGAGAATCCCGCGGACTTCAGCCCCCGCAGCGTGGCACGGTCCAGTATTGGAACAGCCACGGCCCGTTCCGACATCTCATTGAGCTGCTGGATCTGCCGTAGAAACCACGGGTCCATGCCGGTCGCCTCGTGCACATCCGCCACACCGGCGCCGGCCAGCAGCGCCTGCTGCACCGTTCTCATTCGCCCGTCGTGCGGAGTACGGCAGCGGTCGAGCAACAAGTCCACGTCGGTTTCGGTCTGCTTGAAACTGAATGGACCCTGGTTACTCTCCAGCGAGCGCTGCGCCTTCTGCAACGCCTCGCCGAAAGACCGGCCGATCGCCATCGCCTCGCCCACCGACTTCATGTGGGTGGTGAGCGCGGGATCGGCGCCGGGAAACTTCTCGAACGCGAACCGCGGCATCTTCACGACCACGTGGTCGAGGGCCGGCTCGAATGACGCCGGTGTCTCGCCGGTGATGTCATTGGGTATCTCATCCAGCGTGTAACCGACCGCGAGTTTGGCGGCGATCTTCGCGATCGGAAAGCCGGTGGCCTTCGAGGCGAGTGCGGATGAGCGGCTCACCCGCGGGTTCATCTCGATCACCACCATCCGCCCGGTGCGCGGGTCGACGGCGAACTGGATGTTGCAACCGCCCGTGTCCACGCCGACCGCCCGGATGATGTCGATCGCGGTGTCGCGCATGTGCTGGTACTCGCGGTCGGTGAGCGTCATGGCGGGCGCGACCGTGACGCTGTCCCCGGTGTGCACGCCCATCGGGTCGACGTTCTCGATCGGGCACACCACCACCACGTTGTCGTGCCGGTCCCGCATCAGCTCCAGCTCGAACTCTTTCCAGCCGAGGACCGACTCCTCTAACAGCACCTCGTGCACCGGGCTGGCGTCCAGGCCGGCCCGGGCGATGCGACGCAGCTCGCCGGGGTCCCGGGCGATGCCGGAGCCGGAGCCGCCGAGCGTGAACGACGGCCGGACCACCACGGGGTACCCGAGTCCCCCGACGTCGTCGGCCGCGGCCAGGCAGTCGTCGAGAGAGCGGCAGACACGGCTGCGCGGCACCGCGCCGCCGAGGCCGGTGACGATCTCCTTGAACCGCTCCCGGTTCTCCCCCGCCCGGATCGCGTCGATGTTCGCGCCGATCAGCTCCACGTCGTGCTTACGGAGGATGCCCGCCTCATCCAGTTCCACCGCGGCGTTCAGTGCGGTCTGCCCGCCAAGGGTGGGCAGCAGCGCGTCCGGACGCTCGATCGCGATCACCTTCTCCAGGGTGTCGATCGTGATCGGCTCCACGTATGTGGCGTCCGCGAACTCGGGGTCGGTCATGATCGTCGCCGGGTTGGAGTTGACCAGGCCGACCCGGATGCCCTCGTTCCGGAGCACCCGGCAGGCCTGGGTGCCTGAATAGTCGAACTCACACCCCTGCCCGATCACGATCGGGCCGGATCCGATCACCAGAACCGAGGTGATGTCATCCCGCTTCGGCATGGGTCCCCCTGGTTCGCGATCCGGCGCGCCCGCTCGCCGGGCAGGTGCCATCCATAAGTGCACGGTCGAAATGGTCGACCCACGTCATGCGTACGGCTCGGTCACGCTCACCTCACGGGCCGGGCCGGTGAGGCTCTCCCGGCGACCGTCCGGTGTCGACCGCCGGTTCGCCGAACGCCTCGCCCTCGGCGCCGAATGAACGCTGAAGAACAAGGCATCGGACGTCGTAGTGGCGCGCCGTGTGATCCCGTACCGGCCGGCCGGGCCGGTGAGGAAGGGCCGAAAACGGCAGGAAGTCGTGGCCGCAATCGCGCTTGTTCGAGCCGAACACCCGCTGCGCCATCAGATAGGCGCCGAACCTGACAAGGTGCTTTAATTGACCGAACAGAATCAGCCGAATTTAGGCATACTTATGCCGTCGATTTAGTGTGACACAGCGATATGATCGTCGTCAAGGCCCGTCACCGCGAGAAAGATCTTGCTGAGTAGGGGCCTTTTTGATGCCGTCAGTATGAGAATCGTTACGTTGCGTGGCCGCAGACTTTGAGTGCCCCACCGACGACGGCTTGTTTATCTTTCGCGCCCAGATGATCTTCACAGAACGCTAGCAGCGCCCCACCGATCGCATCGCCTCTGCACCGAAAATGCGGAGGAACTTCGAATGCGCATGTTCCAATACCCGGCCACGGACCGACCCGTTGAGTACGGCCCTCCTCCGCCAATCGGACTCTCGGGCCTCCGCACGGCCCCGGCGTCACGCTTGGGGTGACCCGGACCACACGTGTCTCATTGTCACCAGAGGAAACATCGGCCGACGCCCGTGAGAAAGTACATTCACCCGATGAGGAATGCATGAGCACATATGTGAAAATAATCTATTTACCTGGCCCATCGGCTGGTACCGTCGGCCTCGTTCGTAGATGCAGGCTACGGACCAGTGGAATATACGCAATCAACTGGGTCGATCGCTGCGGGCATCCGACAACACTTCCCGTGGTGTCGCGGCGATGACAGGCGCCGAATCGTCGGCGCAGTCGTGCTGCCTGGGGAGATATACCGTGTCGCGCCAAGACGTAACCGCAAGTACACCCTGGGAAAAAGTGGCGGATTCCATCGAATTCATCCCCGCCCAGTATTCCAGTAAGACCCAGCCGGAATCCGTGGCACAGGAGATGCTGCGGTGCGACTCGGCGGATATCGACACGCTCGTCGAGGCGGGTCTTCCGCATGAGGATCGATCCGGGGTGCGCCATTTCGACCCGAATGATCTGTACAACCTCGGCATGTATTCCAACAGTTCGAGGACACAGCCGGAACTTGCGTTCCGCCTGCTCTTCCGCTTCGCCGGCCGTCCGGTGGACGACCTCTTGCGCGAGAAATTGTGGGACTTCCGGGTTCAGCTCGAATGCACCGACTGCGCCGGGGACGCACCCTGGCACCTTGAAGAACCGAATGTCGCCCGGTTCGGGGGACGCCTCGCCGAGGTGGCCGCGCCGACGACCGGCGCGGGGACGGCGGAGTACCGGGCGATGGTCACCACGACCGGCGCACGGACTCCCGTGGTCTCGCCCGAGCTGCGGCGGCTGACCCACGAGTACCTGGACGCCGGCTATCGCTGGCAGATGATCCCCGTCCCCATGCAGGCCGACTACCAGCTGGTGCACGCGCTGGGCGCGACGAGCTGCATCGCGGCGAGCCTGTTCCTGGCCGAGCAGTTCCGGGCGGCCGGATATCGGGCCGAGGCCAAACGAGGCTGGTTCTGCGGCGTGCTCGGCGGTGCCCTCGATCTGCCGCACGCGTGCGTGGAGGTCGAGGACGACGACGGTTCGCTGAAGACCGTCGACATCGCCAAGGCCCAGCTGGCCGCGCGGCTCTCGCCGAAGACCGGGGAGTTCCAAGAACTGTGCCTTGGGTCGATCTACAACAAGGTGATTCCGTCCACCGCTTCCGGCAATGCGCCCTTCGGCTATCACGAGTGCGGTTCACGGCTGCCGATCCAGGTACGGGCAGATATTCAGTCGGTGCGAAGCTAGATTCGCGAGCCACTCCGTGGGGAAAGACGGGAGAAAATGGCGGTACGTGAGATAGAGCCGATTCAGCTGGATACGAATCGGCTGGAGCAGATGGCCGAGTCCGGCTATTACAACCCGTACACGATCTTCGACTGGCCCGAGTCCATCGAGCCGGACAAGCCGTGGATGAGCGAGAGCCTGACCACTCTGGCGGGCACGCCGATGTGGGACGAGCTGACGCGCGAACAGCAGATCGCACTCACCAAGTACGAGGCGATCAATTTCTTCAGCCTCAACATCCACGGCATCCGCGAGTTGATGAGCGAAGTGGTGATGCGCATCCACGAGCGGACCTATGCGAACGTCTCGGAGTTCCTCCACCACTTCATCGGTGAGGAAAACGAGCACATGTGGTTCTTTGCGCAGTTCTGCCTGCGCTACGGCGGCAAGCTGTACCCGGCGCAGCCGACGTTGCAGGCCGATTCGGTGTCGCATCTGTCGCCGGTCGCCCGCGAGATGATCATATTCGCACGCATCCTGATCTTCGAGGAGATCGTCGACTACTACAACGCGCATATGGCCACCGATGAGTCGCTGCCGCCGATCGCCCGCGAGATCAACCGGGTGCACCACCAGGACGAGAGCCGGCATGTCGCGTTCGGCCGGATGGTCTTCACCAACCTGCTCGGGCAGGTGGCCAACCGCGATCCGGACGAGGTGCCGGTGGTCGCCGAGTACCTCGAGAACTATCTGCGGTACAGCATCGGCACGCTCTACAACCCGGCCGCCTACCGCGACGCGGGGATCCCGGACGCGCTGGCCCTGCGGCGGCGTGCGCTGGAGCACCCCGCCCGCGCGGAGGCGCACGACCAGATCCTCAAGCGGACGCGGAAGTTCCTGGACAAGGCGGGCGCGGGCAAGGATCTGATCAAGTGACGGCCGATCCGATGGAGGCCGTCCGCGAGTTCATCCTCGGCCGCAACCCCAAGCTCGGCGAGCTGGACGTCGAGATGGACTTGATCGACAGCCGGGCCATCAACTCGCTGGCGTTCGTCGAGTTCATCTTCCTGCTGGAGGAGCTGACCGGCGAGCCGATCGATCCGGAAGAGCTGGACCTGGACGACTTCCGCACCCTCAAGACGATCGAAGCACGATTCTTCACACAGAAGGCAACGCGATGACCACAGCGACCGACAACGGCTTGAAGGTTCTCGACGGCAGCCAGCTGCGTCTGTTGCGGTCGATCGATGCGGTGTTTCTGCGCTTCGCCGAAGGCTGGAACGCTCCGGAGTTCCGGTTCCCGTTCCTGATCCGGTGCCAGGATCTCGACACCTTCGACTACTTCGACAACTTCCCGCATCTGGGGCTGGCCGCCACCCGGCTCGATCCCCAGCGGCTCGGCACTCTGCTGACCGAGGCGGACCGGCCGCTGGACCGGGTTCCGGCCGACGTGATGGAACCGACCGCGCTCGCCCTGCCGTCGGCGGCGTGCTACGCGGTCTATCTCGATCTGGCCGGTTCGACGCTGCCCCTCGAGGGGACGATGCGGACCACCCTCGGCACGTGCTTCCGCAATGAGGACCACTACGACGGCCTGCAGCGGCTGCTCGGCTTCTCCATGCGGGAGATCGTCTTCATCGGGCCCGAGGACGGGGCCAAGCAGCACCTGCTCCGCGCCAAGGACGCCGTGACGACTCTGTGCACCGAACTCGGGCTGGACGTTCACCTCGAGGTCGCCACCGACCCGTTCTTCGACAAGAACGGCGCCAAGGCGAAGATGCAGCGGCTGTTCCCGGTGAAGGAGGAGTTCGTCGTGGGCGGCCTGGCCATCGGCTCGGTCAACTACCACCGGAACTTCTTCGGCGAGCGGTGCTCCATCCAGGCCGGCGACGACACGGCGCACACCAGCTGCCTCGCCTTCGGCGTGGAGCGATGGGTGCACACCCTGACGGAGAGGTTCGGCAGCGCCGACGCCGCACTGTCCGCGGTGGAGAGTCTGGGCTGATGCGCTCCACGCTGGCAGCGGTGCTCGGCATCGACGTGAGTCTGCTGCAGTCGGGCATGGGCGGTGTCGCGGGAGCGGAGTTGGCGTGCGCCGTGTCCAACGCCGGCGCGGCGGGCTGCGTGGGCGGCTACAAACTGGTCGGCGACGCGCTGTCGGCCATGCTCGCCCGCCTGATCGCGGGCACCGACCGGCCTGTCGGCGTGAACCTGATCCCGGAGGTGGTCGGGCCGGACGAGCTCGATCAGCAGGTGACGCAGGTGCTCGACGAGACGCCGCAGCACGTGCACCTGTCTCTGTTCGGCATGCCCGGCGACGCGGTGTTCGATCGGATCACCGCCGCGGGACGCCACCTCGTGGTCCAGGTAGGAACCGTGGAGGACGGCGTGCGGGCCGCCGGACTGGGCGCCGTCGTGGTGGCGCAGGGCATCGAGGCGGGCGGCCATCTCCTCGGCGAATCGACCCGGGACGAACTGGTCACCGCGCTGCGCGAGAAGCTCCCCGCCGCCTGCATCGTCGCCGCGGGCGGAATCGGATCGCCGGGCGAGGCCGGCCGGGCGCTCGCCGCCGGAGCCGACGGCGTGCTGCTCGGCACGGCCTTCGTGGTCGCGCGCGAATCGCGGGCCCACCCCTACTTCAAGGGAGCGGTGACCGCCGCCGGCGAAGCCGACACGGTGATCAGCGATGTCTACGAGATCGGGTGGCCGGGCCGGCGGCACCGCGTGCTGGAGACGGCCGTCACCCGCGACCCGGATCAGGCCAAGAACTTCATCGGCCGAACGGTGGTCGAGGGGAGGAAGTTCCTGGTGCCGCGGTTCAGCGCCGCGGTGCCGACCGACGCGACCAGCGGCCGGATCGAGGAGATGGCGATGTACTGCGGCCTGTCCTGCGGTGCCATTTCCGACGAACCGCCGGCGGCCTCCATCGTCGCCGAGTTCGCTCGCGTCCTTCCGGGCTCCGGAGTCGTCGAAACAGGGAAGGGACAGAGATAGATGGCAAGTTATCAAGAGAATTTCGCCCGGATGGATCTGAGCTACCGCGAGGACACGCCACGAATTCACACCCGGGAGGGCGTCGAGCTCTACTACGAGTCGCGCGGTGAAGGCAGCGTCATCACGGCTCTCAGCCACCTCGCCGCACCCGCTCCGGTCTGGCGGGGGTTCACCGGCGAACTCGCACGGCATTACCGCGTCCTGACCTATGACATGTGCAACCACGGCCGTTCATCGCGTGTCGAGAAAGAGCCGACCTGGGAAGAACATGCGGACGATCTGATCGGACTGCTCGACGCGCTGGAGATCGAGTCGACCTATCTGGTCGGCGCGTCGACCGCCACCGTCTTCGCCCGGGACATGGCGCTGTGGCACCCGGACCGGGTCAAGGGCATCGTGCTGGCGGGACCGGTCTTCGGCCCCCGTGGCATGCGGCGCCAGCGACAGATTCAGCGAAACTGGCTGCGGACGCTGGAAAGCCACGGCCCGGCGGCCGTGTTCGAGCATTTCTACCCCGAGATGTTCAGCTCGGAGATGAACGAGGCACTCGGCACGCCCGGTTACCTGGCCTTCCGCGAGGCCTTCATGGCGGTCTCCGACCCCGAGGAGCTCGCCAACAACCTCAGGAACGCCGCGAATGACCAGCACAGCCCCGAGTTGCCTCCTCGCATCGGCGCACCGGTGTTGATCATCGCCGGCGACGACGACATGCTGCTGAGCCCGACGGGCGCCAGGGAACTGGCCGGGCAGTTCCCGAACGGCACCTACGAGATCATGCCGAAGGCCGGCCACCAGCCCTTCTTCGACGACCCCGACAGCTTCCAGGCGATCATCCACAAATTCGTCAAGGACGTGGAATCGCGTGTCTGACGAGGCACTCGAGGTCCGGCGGCGCATTCGTGCGTTACTCGTCGATCTGTACGGCCATGATCGTCTTGTCGGCGCCGTGACCGACACCGTGTCACTCCGCCAGGCGGGGGTGTCCTCCACCGCGCTGGTCGGCCTGCTGGTGGCGATGGAGGACGCGTTCGGGTTCGAATGGGACGAGGACATCCGGCCGGAGGCGCTGCGCTCGATCGAGTCGCTGGCCGACCACGTCCTGTCACTGCGTAACTGAGGGCACATGGTGCCTGCCGGGCTGGAGGTCCCCACCGGCGCGTGGACCGAGTGGCGTCCGGTGCGCCGGCCGTACGGGCCTGTTCAACAGTTCGCGGCGGGCCGCCGGGCGGCCGCGGCGGCGCTGACGCCGGCCGGGGCGGCCGATCGGATCGTGCCCCGTGAGCCGGATGGCCGGCCGCGCTTCCCGCGGGGATTCGCCGGTTCGATCGCCCACACCGACCGCCTGGCGATCGCCGTGGTGGTCCCCGGCGCCGCGGCGGTCGGCGTCGATATCGAAAGCGCGGTCATCAGTCCTCGCGTGGCCGGATTCGTCCTGCGCGGGCAGGAGCGGCGAACGCTGCTCCCGCCCGCCGGGGCGTACACGCCGCGCGAGTTGTTCGCCGCCAAGGAGGCGGCCTTCAAGGCGCTGTACGGCACCGGAACCCTGGGTGAATTCCTGTTCTGGCGGATCGAGCTCGGCCGCTCCGACGACGGGCTGATCGCGTCCTACCGCAGCGTCTCGGTACCGGTGTGGGTCCACTCCGACGAAGGTCTTTCGCTCGCCATGGCGATACGCCGGTGAAATCCTCACTATTCACCGGCGTAGGTGAAATTCTCACTGTTCACGGCAATCGATGGGCTTGGTAACCTCCATTTTGACAGGTAGAAAAGTGCCGGTCTGCGCCTGACTCAGGCTGAGCGCGTATCAGGATTCCGTGCGGGAGAGGGCTTATGAACGCCTGCCTGGAGCAGGGCGGGTTCGCGAACCGCGCGGCGGTCGTAGGGGGTCTGGAGCGCGTCATGACGAGGCCCAAGGTGCCGAACAGGCTACTGCGAGGCCTGCTGGCTGAGGCCGGTTGGACCGAGGACTTCCTGGCCCGGCAGATCAACGCCGTGGCCGCCGAGTCCGGGGTCGCGATGCGGCTGGACCGGCGGTCGGTGACGCACTGGCTCGCCGGCCGACGTCCCCGATCGCCGGTTCCCGAGCTGATCGCCGAGGCGTTCTCCCGCGGGCTGCACCGCCCGGTCGATGCCTCCGACACGGGTCTGGGCACGCCGGCCGCGGGCGGGGAGCCGCAGCCGGGACGCGGGTCCCGCGCCGGTGCCGGCCGGTCGGCACTCGCCGACGGTGAGAGCTCCGCCCTTCCTCAGGACGTCACCTCCGTGTTGGCCGGCTTGGCGCAGTTCGACGAGGGCCGGCGCCGGATGCTGTCCGCCACCGCCTACCGCCTGGCCGCTCTCGCCGTGCCCGGGTGGGTGCAGGCCGCGGCCCGTGAGCCGGGGCTGGTGCCCTGGCCGGACGCGTCGTGCGCGCAGCGGCTGGAACCGGGGCAGGTGGCCACGGTCGAGCAGATGACGCGGGTGTTCTCCGACACCGACGACTCGTTCGGAGGCGGCCACGCACGCGCGGAGCTGTCCTGCTATCTCGCCTTCGACATCGCGCCCCGGCTGCGCGCCGCCGGAACCCCGGCGCTGCGGAGCAGACTCTTCTCCGCCACCACGCAACTCACCTATCTGGCCGCGTTCATGTGCTTCGACGATGAGTGCCACGGGCTGGCGCAGCACTACTACCGGGCCGCGCTGAAGCTGGCCGCCGAGAACAGCGACCCGGCCGGCTACGCGGTCACGCTGCGGGGCATGTCGGTTCAGGCGCGGCGCCTGGGTCACCTCCAGTACGCCGTCGACCTCGCCGAGACCGCGGCGACCATCAGCCGCAGCGCCGCCGACCCGGCGCGCCAGGCGTTCTTCCTGGGCCAGGTCGCCGTCGCCGCCGCCGCTGCCGGGAACCGACGTCACGCGCTGACCACGATCTCGGCCGCGGAACGGCGTCTGGACCGGGCCTGCTCCCCGGCCTCGGCGGACCCGAAGGTGCAGGGCGGCCCCGCCATGGGCCGGTACCATCCCGGGGCGCTGGCGCACCAGCAAGCGGCCGTACGGGCGCTGATGGGCGACAGGCGGGGGGCGATCACCACGCTCACCGAGGCCATCCGCCTCCGCCCGCCGTGGGAGCGCCGCTCCCGCGCCCTCATCCATGCCCGCCTCGCCGAGCTCCACCTGGACCAGGGCCAGCTCGAGCAGGCCGTCACCTTCTGGCACGCCTTCCTCGACGACTACCCCTTCCTGACGTGCCGGCGCGCCACCGCCGCGGTGAAGGTCCTGCGGTCCCGGCTCCACCCGCAGCGGGTCAATCCCGCCGTCAGGCAGCTGCTGGCCCGCACCACCACCTGGACCCTGGACACGGCGGCCTCGTGAGCGCCGCCCGCCTTCGGAGGACTCGTCCGGCGGTGGCCGAACCGTTCGGGCGGCACCACAGGTCAGCCACGCGGAGGTGAGCGATCATGAATCGTACGTTGCGGGTCGAGCGGTTTCCGGTCGGCGGGATCCGGCCGGGAGAGATCGTGGTGGCGACCGGCATCGCCCACCCTGAGCGAGGAACGGTCGGCTCCCCCGCGGCGGCGCTGCTGGCGGCGGCGTTGGAACGCGGCGAACCCGATCCGGGCCGCCGGCGGGTCCGGAGCGGTCCGGTCGCCGTGCCGGCGGAGGCCTCCGGCGCCGACC
>NZ_JBHLZP010000286.1:0-10615 GCF_042429965.1 Actinoallomurus acaciae | reverse complement strand
CGCGCGCAGCACGCCCGGCTGCCCGAGGCCCGGCGCGGTCAGCCGGCCGTGCAGCGCGGCCCGGCCGGCGAGGAACCGTCACCTCGCCGAGCACGAGCGTCACCAGGCCGAGGACCGACGCCTTGGCGGCCAGCAGCAGCGGACGGTCCGGCACAGCGGGATGACAGCGGTGACGCCTGCCCCCGGCGGACGCCGCCGACATCGTGGCCCTTCGTCTTCAGCGCGATCGACGGTGGCCCCTGGGCGACGGCCGCCCGGCGTTCGGATACCGGTTGCCGGAGCATACCCGGCCGCGGTGGTGGCCTCTACCGTCGCCGCCGCACAGAGACGGAGCCGTCGCCGCCTAGGCGACCGGGCCGGTACGTGTCCGATGATGGTGACGCCCGCTGCCACCTCGCAAGGGCAGCACCCATCCACCACCTGCTGCCGCCCTCGGCGGCGGACGAACGCGAATGACGTCCTGCGCGGTCGCAGGCCTCCGGCCTGCGGAGGCGCGGACCCTACGCCTGCGATGCGGACCTTCCCACGGGGCTGAATCCTGATTCGCCGGTACGGCGTCTCAAGGCCGCCACCTTTACGTTGTAGATCATTCTGTCCGGCAGTCCGACGCGAGTGACCTCCGGCTCTCCGATCCGGCGCGCGAGACACACAGCAGCGCGACGAGGTGGTCGATCGGCAAGGCACGCGAGTCGGCACCTCCCTCTCCCCTACGGCTGGCCGAAGAACGACGGAAACAGTCCTACAACGCCATACGCGCGATCGCCCGACCAGACGGCGCATCTCGGTCATGTGACGCGTCGATACGGAATCCCGTGAGAGCCACCAGCGGCAGACGGCGAGCGTAAAGGGCCGAGGCGCACCTTCCCGGCGGCCGCAAAGCCTGCGACGCCTGCCCGCCGACGACGAGCCGATGATCGAGACGCACAGTCCGTCGATCAGCGCCCCTGGACGTCACCGCGTCCACGACCGGGCGCGGCAGTCGGCCCCTTCCGCAGCGGCCGACGCCGCACGCGATCACGCCACGGCGAGAGTCGTCAGGAGACCGTCACACCACCCACGTTGCGCTTGCCGCGGCGCACGACCAAGAAGCGGCCGTGGAGCAGGTCCGACGGGGACGGGACGGCCGCCTCGTCGGTCACCTTGACGTTGTTGACGTACGCACCGCCCTGGGAGATCGTGCGGCGCGCCTCCGACTTGCTGGACACCAGTTTCGTCTCCGTCAGCAGGTCCACCACCGACGGCAGGGGAGCCGACACCTCGGCCGACGGAACCGACGCCAGGGCGCTCTCCAGGGTTCGCTCGTCCAGCTCCCCCAGCTCCCCCTGGCCGAACAGCGCCCGTGAGGCGGCGATCACCTTCACCGTCTCGTCCTCGCCGTGGACGAGTGTCGTGAGCTCCTCCGCCAGGGCGCGCTGGGCCAAACGGGCGGCGGGGCGGTCGCCGGTCGCCTTCTCCAGCTCCTCGATCTCCTCGCGGCCGCGGAAGCTGAAGAACTTCAGGAACCGTACGACGTCGCGGTCATCGGCGCCCAGCCAGAACTGGTAGAAGGCGTACGGCGTCGTCAGCGACGGATCCAGCCAGTACGTCTCCCCGCCCGCCGTCTTGCCGAACTTCGTGCCGTCCGCGCGGGTCACCAGCGGTGTCGTCAGCGCGTGGGCCGTGCCGCCCTCCGCCCGGCGGATGAGGTCGACGCCGGAGGCGAGGTTGCCCCACTGGTCGCTGCCGCCGGTCTGGAGCCGGCAGCCGTAGCGGCGGTACAGCTCCAGGTAGTCCAGCGACTGCAGCAGCATGTAGCTGAACTCGGTGTAGCTCAGCCCCGTGGTCTCCAGGCGGTTGCGGACCATGTCACGGGCCAGCATGCGGTTCACCGGGAAGTGCTTGCCGACGTCGCGCAGGAACTCGATGGCCGACATCGAGCCGGTCCAGTCGAGGTTGCTGACGATCAAGCCCTGGTCGTCACTGAGCGACAGGAACCGCGAGACCTGTTCGCGAATCCGTTCGAGCCAGCCCGCCACGACGTCCTCGGAGTTGAGCGTCCGCTCGGCGCTCTTGCCCGACGGGTCGCCGATCAGGCCCGTCGCGCCGCCGACCAGGCCGATCGTGCGGTGCCCGGCGAGCTGGAAACGCCGCAGGGTCAGGAGCTGGACCAGGTTGCCGACGTGCAGCGACGGCGCGGTCGGGTCGAACCCGCAATAGAGCGTGACCGGCCCCGCGGCGAGCATGGCTCGCAGTTCGTCCAGATCGGTGGACTGCGCGATCAGGCCGCGCCACGCGAGGTCATCCAGGATGTCGGTCACGTTCTCCCTCGTCTCGTCACAAGCGTCTCGTCGTAAAGCATGCCGGTAGTGCCGAGGACAAAAATAATGGTTTTCAGCCCTGATCTATCACCGTACGACGCCGTGGCGTGTGAAGGCGGTACGCGGAGACGCTCGGGTCGCCGTCGATCCAGAACCGCCACGGCACGTCCTTGGCGCTGCTGACTCCCGTGCGCGGGCCCGTACGGAAGGACGATGCGGGTCCGCCGGCCGACACCCGCAGCGGGCTCGCCGGGTCGCAGACGTCGGTGCCGGACAGTTCGCGGTCGATGGCCAGGGCCTCGCACAGCCGGGCCGGCCCGCGGGCGAGGTCGCGCGGCGACGAGCGCGGACGTCGGGCGACGGCGAGCTCACGCCCCTCGACGACCTCGCCGGCCCGCAGCAGCACGGCCGCCGCCGTGCCCTCGCCCAGGCAGACCAGGTTGACGCAGAAGTGCATGCCGTAGGTGAAGTAGACGTACGCGTGGCCGGGCGGGCCGAACATCACCGCGTTGCGTTTCGTCGGGCCCCGGTAGGCGTGCGAGGCCGGGTCGCGCGGGCCGGCGTACGCCTCGACCTCGGTCAGCCGGGCCGAGACGGCCCCCTCGGCCGTGGTGCGGGTGAGCACGCAGCCGAGGAGGCCGGGCGCGACCTCCTCCGCCCGGCGGTCGAAGAACGAACGCGGCAGCACTGCGGCCATCAGGAGTCGCCGGTCGCCCAGGACGCGTGGGAGTCGGCGAGCGAACGCAGCGCGGCCAGTTGCTGGGTCACCCGCTCGGGTGAGGTGCCGCCGTACGCCTTGCGGGCGGCGAGGGCCCCCTGCACCGAGAACACGTCGCGTACGTCGGGGGTCAGGTGCGGCGACACCTTGGCCAGCTCCTCGTCGGTGAGGTCGCCGAAGTCCTTGTCGTTGACCTGGCACCAGACCACGAGGTGACCGACGACCTCGTGCGCGTCGCGGAACGGCACGCCCTTGCGGACCAGCAGCTCGGCCAGGTCGGTGGCGAGGGCGAATCCCTGGGGCGCCAGCGACTCCAGCCGCGCGGTGTTGACGCGCATCGTGGCGATGAGCCCGGACACGGCCGGCAGGACCAGGAGCAGCGTCTCGACCGCGTCGAAGATGCCCTCCTTGTCCTCCTGCAGGTCACGGTTGTAGGTCAGCGGCAGGCCCTTGAGCGTCGTGAGCAGCGCGGTGAGGTGGCCGATGAGACGGCCGGACTTGCCGCGCGCGAGCTCCGCGACGTCCGGGTTCTTCTTCTGCGGCATGATCGAGGAGCCGGTGGCGTAGGTGTCGTCCATCTCGATCCACCGGAACTCCTGCGACGCCCACAGCACCACCTCCTCGCCCAGCCGCGACAGGTGCACGCCGATCAGCGCGGCGGCGGCCAGGAACTCCACGGCGAAGTCGCGGTCGCTGACCGCGTCCATGGAGTTGGGCGCGGCCGCGTCGAAGCCGAGCTCGTCGGCGACCGTCTCGGGGTCGAGCGGCAGGGAGGACCCGGCGAGCGCGCCGGAGCCGAGCGGGCTGACGGCGGCGCGCTTGTCCCAGTCGCGCAGCCGGTCGACGTCGCGGGCGAACCCCTGGACGTGGGCCAGCAGCTGGTGGGAGAACAGCACCGGCTGCGCGTGCTGCAGGTGCGTCATGCCGGGCGCGGCCACACCCATGTTCTGCTCGGCCTGCGCGATGAGCGCGGTCTCCAGCTCGACGAGCCGGGACACGATCTGGCGTACGTGGTCGCGCAGGTAGAGCCGCAGGTCGGTGGCGACCTGGTCGTTGCGGCTGCGGCCGGCGCGCAGCTTTCCGCCGAGGGTTCCCAGCCGTTCGAGCAGGCCGCGTTCGAGGGCGGTGTGCACATCCTCGTCGGCCACGGCGGGCCGGAACTCGCCGGAACGGCAGGCGGTCTCCAGGTCCTCGAGCGCGCCCAGCATGCGGGACAGCTCGTCGTCGGTGAGCAGGCCCGCGCGGTTCAGGACCCGCGCGTGGGCTCGCGAACCGAGCAGGTCGTACGGCGCGAGGCGCCAGTCGAACTGCACGCTCACCGACAGCCGGGCGAGGGCCTCCGACGGCCCTCCCTCGAACCGTCCGCCCCACAGCCTGGTCGGCGTCCTGCGGTGTTGCTCATCGGTCACGCTGGTTCTTCTCTCACGAATCGACGACGACATGGAGTGTTCTCCGCTACCACTGCAATATCACGGCCGGGCGCGTTCAGCCGACCTCACGGTCACGCTTCGCGACCGCGGCACAAACTGAGAAAGGGGCTCTTGACCTGCCCCTAGGCTCGTCGTTCCACGCTCTCCGGGGCCGGATGCGCGCCGGCGGCGCGGCCCGCCGGCACGTGCGGCAGGTCGTCCATCGGGTCCCAGGGCGGCGGAGGCTGCCGGCCGGTGCCGGTCTCACGCGACGGCTCGGCGCGGCGTTCGGTCAGGGCCAGGAACGAGGAGGCGAGTTCGGCGCCGCCCGACGGGTCGCGGGAGATGACCAGGATCGTGTCGTCTCCGGCGACCGTGCCGAGCACGGACGACCAGTCGGCGTGGTCGATGGCCGAGGCGAGCAACTGCGCGGCGCCCGGAGGCGTACGCACGATCACGAGGTTGGCGGAGGCCTCCGCGGACACGAGGAGCTCCTGCGCGAGCCGGGCCAGCCGGCCGGTGAACGTCTCGCCTCCCCGCGACCGCGCCCGGCGGATGCGCTCGCCGCCCTCACCGGGCACGGTGTAGATCAGCGAACCGTCCGGGGCGCGCAGCTTGACCACGCCGATGTCGACGAGGTCGCGCGAGAGGGTCGCCTGGGTCACGTCGACTCCCTCGTCGGCGAGCAGCTTGGCCAGCTCGCTCTGGGAGTGCACGGCGTTGCGGCCCAGCAGCTCGACGATGCGCGACTGCCGCGCGGTCTTGGTCAGGGGCGTGGTCATGCGGCCTCCGCCCCGCCCCGCGCGCACACTCCCCAGGCCCCCGGATCCGCGCCCGAGGTGCCACGCCTGCCGATTCGCTCGCTCCGCTCGATCATGTCTTCCTCAAGATATCCGGCAACGCCGCCGTGAAGGAGGCGACTTCGCCGGATGTGATGATCAGAGGCGGAGCCACCCGGATGACGTCGGGCTTGACGGCGTTGACCAGGAAGCCGGCATCGCGGGCGGCCGCCTCGACGTCGGCCGACTTCGGCTCGGACAGCACGAGGGCGCGCCACAGGCCCGCGCCGCGGACGCGGGCCAGGAGCGGGTGGCCGGCCGCCGCGATGCCGTCGGCGAGCTGCTCGCCGACGGCGGTGACGTGGTCGAGCAGGCCTTCCTTGTCGATCGTGTCGAGGACGGCGAGGGCCGCGGCGCAGGCGATCGGGTTGCCGCCGAACGTCGAGCCGTGGTCGCCCTTGCCGAAGGCGGTGCCGTAGTCGCCGAAGCCGACGCACGCGCCGATCGGCAGGCCGCCGCCCAGGCCCTTGGCCAGGGTGATCACGTCGGGCCGGATGCCCTCCCGCTGGTGCTGGAACCACACGCCGGTGCGGCCGATGCCGCTCTGGATCTCGTCGATGACCAGGGCCGCGCCGGCCTCGTCGCAGATCTGCCGCGCGGCGGCGAGGTAGCCCTCCGGGGCCGGAACGATGCCGCCCTCGCCCTGGGTGGGCTCGAGGAACACCGCGGCGCACTCGCCGGTCACGGCCTCGCGCAGCGCGTCGACGGAGCCGTACGTCACGAAGCGGACGTCGGCGCCGAACGGCCCGAACGGCTCACGGATCGACGCCTTGCCGGTCAGCGCGAGCGCGCCCATCGTACGGCCGTGGAACCCGCCGTCCGCGGCGACGACGTACGTCCGGTCCGGACCCGCGTGCCGGCGGACCAGCTTGTAGGCGGCCTCGTTGGCCTCGGCGCCGGAGTTGGTGAAGAACACCCGCCCGTCGCCGCCGAGCAGCCCGAGGAGGCGTTCGGCGAGGCGGACGCCGGGCTCGTGCACGAAGAGGTTCGAGGTGTGCGCGAGCGTGCCGGCCTGCGCCGAGACGGCCTCGACCAGCGCCGGATGCGCGTGCCCGAGCGCGGACACGGCGATGCCGCCGATGAGGTCGAGATAGGCGTTGCCGTCGACGTCCCAGACGCGGCAGCCCTCGCCGCGGGCGAGCGCGACCGGCGGCACCCCGTAGTTGGGCATCATCGCCGTCTCGAAGCGGTTGCGCAGATCGGTACCGAGCCCTCCTTCGCCGGAGGAGAGACCAGGCGCGCCGTGTCCACCGATTCGCTCACTTCGTTCGCTCATTCCGGCACCACCATCGTCCCGATCCCTTCGTCGGTGAAGATCTCCAAAAGCAGTGAGTGCGCCATGCGGCCGTCGAGGACGTGTGCCTGGGGCACGCCGCCGCGTACGGCGCGCAGGCACGCCTCCATCTTGGGCACCATGCCCGCGGACAGGTCGGGCAGCATCTTCTCCAACTGGGTGGCGGTCAGCCGGGCGATCACGTCGCCCGGGTCGCCGGAGGGCGGCCAGTCGGCGTACAGGCCGTCGACGTCGGTGAGCACGATGAGCTTGGTCGCCTGCAGGGCCACCGCCAGCGCGCCGGCCGCGGTGTCGGCGTTGACGTTGTAGACCTCGCCGTCGTCGCCGCGCGCGATGCTGGAGATGACCGGGATGCGGCCGTCGTCGAGGAGGCTGCGCACGGCGCCGGCGTCGACCTGGACGATCTCGCCGACCTGGCCGATGTCGACCGGCTTTCCGTCGACGATCGCGGGCTTGCGCTCGGCGGTGAACAGCCGTGCGTCCTCCCCCGACATGCCGACGCCGAACGCGCCGTGCTGGTTGAGCATGCCGACGACGTCGCGGCTGACCTGGCCGACCAGCACCATGCGGACGACGTCCATGGTCTCGGGGGTGGTGACGCGCAGTCCCGCCTTGAAGCTGGACTCGATGCCGAGACGGTCGAGGTGGGCGTTGATCTGCGGGCCGCCGCCGTGCACGACGACCGGGCGCAGCCCGGCATAGCGCAGGAAGGCGACGTCCTGGGCGAAGGCCGGCCGCAGTGCCTCGTCGGTCATGGCGTGACCGCCGTACTTGATCACGACGGTCCTGCCGTGGAACTCCTGCAGCCACGGCAACGCCTCGATGAGCGTCGTCGCCTTGCGCAGCGCCTCGGCGGCGTCGCGGGTCGGGGGGATGGAGATCATGAGGAGTACGCGGAGTTCTCGTGGACGTAGTCGGCGGTCAGATCGGTCGTGTGGATCGTCGCGCTGTGGGTGCCGGCGCTGAGGTCGACGGTGATCGTGACGTCGCGGGGACGCATGTCCACCTTGGCGCGGTCGTCGCCGAACGAGCCGTTGCGGCACACCCAGACCCCGTTGATCGCGACGTTGAGCCGGTCGGACTCGAAGACCGCCTCGGTCGTGCCGACCGCGGACAGGACGCGGCCCCAGTTGGGGTCCTCGCCGTGGATCGCGCACTTGAGCAGGTTGCTGCGGGCGACCGCGCGGCCGGCCACGACGGCGTCGTGGTCGTTGGCGGCGCCGACGACCTCGATGGCGATCGCCTTCGTGGCGCCCTCGGCGTCGATCAAAAGCTGGCGGGCCAGGTCGGCGCACACGTCGGTGACCGTCGCGGTCAGCTCCGCCTCGTCGGCGCGGACGCCGCTGGCGCCGCTGGCGAGCAGGAGCACCGTGTCGTTGGTGGACATGCAGCCGTCGGCGTCGAGCCGGTCGAAGGTGAGCCCGGTGGCGTGCCGCAGCACCCGGTCGAGGGTCAAGGGGTCCGCCTCGGCGTCGGTGGTGATGACGCAGAGCATCGTGGCGAGCGCCGGGGCGAGCATGCCCGCGCCCTTGGCCATGCCGCCGACCGTGTAGCCGCCGGCGGCCCGCCGGAAGGCGATCTTGGGGACGGTGCCGGTGGTGCGGATGGCCTCGGCCGCGCCGAGCCCGCCGTCGCGGGACAGCTCCGCCGCCGCCGCGGCCACGCCCGGCAGCAGCCGGTCCATCGGCAGCCGCTCGCCGATCAGGCCGGTGGAACAGACCGCGATCTCGGCGGCCGAGTCGCCGAGGACGTCGGCGGCCTTCTCGGCGGTCTGATGGGTGTCCTGGAAACCGTCGGTGCCGGTGCAGGCGTTGGCGCCGCCGGAGTTGAGCACGACCGCGTGCACCCGCCCGCCGCGCAGGACCTGCTCGGACCACAGCACCGGCGCGGCCTTGACCCGGTTGCGGGTGAACACTCCGGCCGCGGCGCGGGACGGGCCGTCGTTGACGACCAACGCGAGATCGCGCTGGCCGCCGTCTTTGAGGCCGGCGACGACGCCGGCGGCGCGGAAGCCGAGTGGGGCGGTGACGCTCACGGGTTCTCCTTGTTCGCTTCTCCGCCCACGAGGCCGTTCCTCGCCCCGGCGGAACTCGCCGATACCTCGCGCGCGACGCTCACGAGGCCCGTCCTCGCCGCAGCAGAACTCACCGATGCCTCGCGTGCGACGTTCACGAGCACTCCTTGTTCACTTCTCCGCCCACGAGGCCCGACCTCGCCACAACGGAACCCACCGATGCCTCGCGTGCGACGTTCACGGTGCGACTCCGACCGTGGTGAGGCCGAGGTCCTCGGGCAGCCCGAGGGCGAGGTTGGCGCTCTGGACGGCACCGCCGGCGGTGCCCTTGGTCAGGTTGTCGATGGCGGCCACCGCGATGATCCGCCCGGCCCGCTCGTCGAGTGCGACCTGCACCGCGGCGACGTTGGCGCCGAGCGTCATGGCGGTGGAGGGCCACTCGCCCTCGGGCAGCAGCCGGACGAAGGGCTCGTCGGCGTAGGCGCGGTCGTACGCCTCGCGCAGCCCGGCCGCGGTCAGCCCCGGCGCGGCCTTGGCCGTGCAGGTGGCGAGGATGCCGCGGCTCATCGGCGCGAGGGTCGGCGTGAAGGACACCGTGACCGGCGCTCCGGCCACGGCGGACAGCTGCTGTGCGATCTCGGGCGTGTGCCGGTGGACGCCGCCCACGGCGTACGCGCTCATCGCGCCCATGACCTCGCTGCCGAGCAGGTGCGGCTTGGCCGAACGGCCGGCGCCGGAGGTGCCGGAGGCGGCGACGACGACGGCGTCGGGCTCGGCGACGCCCGCGGCGTACGCCGGGAACAGCGCGAGAATGGACACGGTCGGATAGCAGCCGGGCACGGCGATGCGCCGGGTGGAGCGCAGGCGCTCGCGGGCGCCGGGCAGCTCGGGCAGGCCGTAGGGCCAGGTGCCGGCGTGCGGGGTGCCGTAGAAACGCTCCCACTCGCCCGCGTCATCGAGCCGGAAGTCGGCGCCGCAGTCGACCACGAGCACGTCGTCGCCGAGCGTGGCGGCGATCGCTCCGGACTGCCCGTGCGGCAGGGCGAGGAAGACGACGTCGTGCCCGGCGAGGGTCTCGGCGGTCGTCTCCTCCAGCACCCGGTCGGCGAGCGGATGCAGGTGCGGATGGTGTGTCCCGAGCCGGGTGCCCGCGCTGGACCCGGCGGTCAGCGCGCCGATCGCGAACCCGGGATGACCGGCCAGGACGCGCAGCAGCTCGCCGCCCGCGTATCCGCTCGCTCCGGCGAGCGCAGCACGCGCACCCATACGTCTCGTCTCCACTCTCGAGGCAATGGTGAAAGTATGCATTGAGATGCATCATCATGCAAGACTGATCTTCGCGGAACGTGACCGAACGGGACGACCTTCAGGCCGATGACCTGCGGATACGCGCTCCATCGGCCGAAGACGGCCACTTCGGCCGAGCCCCTGGACCACGCCCCGTGACGTCAGAGCCGGGCGAGGCGCGCGCCGATGGTACGCGCGGCGGCGACCACGTCCTGGCGGATCCGCACGGCGCCGGTGGAACCGGTGAGATCCGCGTAGACGACCTTGACGACCACGTTGCTCGACCGCAGCCAGACCGTGGACGAGCGCCCGGAGTCGATGCCGTCGGTCTCGTCGAAGGCGAACGCGGCGTCGGCGACGCCCGGGACGTCGGTCACGCCGGACCGGGTGCTGTTGATCTTGTCGGCACCGTGTGCGGAGATCTGGGACTGCTGTCTCTTGTCCGCGAAGTACGCCTCGGCCAGGCCCGGCGCGGTCAGCGCGTCTCGCGGGGTGAAGTGCTGGAGCCACAGCTCGAGTGAGCCCTCGCCGAAACCATCGCCCCAGTGGCAGCCCTGCGTCTCGGCGGTGGGCGTCCTGCCGGCACCGAGACGGGTCGCCTCCGCGGAGGTGAGCAGCTCGCAAGGCCGGGGCATGGTCGCGAACCGGCCGCGCTGCGGGTCGGCCGGCGCCGGCGAGCGCGCGGGCGGAGAGTCGGCGTCGTCGTCCTTCCCGGCGAGCGCGATCCCGGCCGGTACGGCGACCGCGCAGGCCAGTG
>NZ_JBHLZP010000285.1:0-10692 GCF_042429965.1 Actinoallomurus acaciae | reverse complement strand
CGAAGACGACGTCGCCGAGGTCGGGCAGCGGCGCCTCGGCGAAGTCCGGCGACTCGGTGACACAACCCGTCGGCGGCGTGAGCCCGGCGGCGACCGCCGCCGCCCCCACCACCGCGGTGGTCGCGACGGAGCCGCGCGCCCCGATCAGCCATACTCCAACGCTCATGCTTCCCCTTTCCCGCAGGGACGGAGGCGGCCGGCCGGGGGTCGCCCAGCCGGCCGCCGGTGAACGGCTAGCCGTTCACGGTGAAGGCGTCGAAGGTGAACAGGTCACCGTCGCCGCCCTTGAACACCAGGAACAGCTTGTGCGTGCCACCTGGATCGGTCACCGGCGCGCTCACGGTGGTGAAGGCGCCGGAGGTGTCCGCCACCTTCGCCGAGCCGATGAGGGTTCCGGTGGGTGAGTCGGCGTGGACCTCGATGGTGCCGCCGGGCCCGCTCGAGGCGACCCGGAAGCCGATGGAGCTCACGCCCTGAAGGTCGTAGGGGTCGTACTCGGTCCAGTCACCGTCGTTGATCGAGGTGACGGCGTTGCCCTGGGCACCGCTCACCGCGGTGACCTGGACGCCGGAGCTGGACTGGAAGAACTCTCCCTGCTTGTCCTTGGGCTGCAGGACGATCTGCGTCTTCGACGTGAGGTCCGGCACCCCGGAGGCCGGTGAGGTGTCGGTGTAGCTCGCGCTGAAGATGCCGTAGAAGTTGTCGGCGTCGGTGTGCCCGGCCGTCGTCAGGGCGAACGTTCCGCTGCATCCGGTCGCCTGGGACAGGTTGTGCGCGTGCTGATCGTGGCCGAGTGAGTACTCGACCTGGACCTTCGAGCAGTCGACGGTGCCGTCCGGGTCGTCGACCTGGACCTTCCACGCCTGCTGCTGGCCGTCGGCGAAGGTCAGCCCGTTCGGGGGTTCGGTGAACGTGATCGTCGGGGCGGTGTTCCCGGCGGTCACCAGGATCGCCGCGGTGCCCGAACGGCCGCTCGGGTCGGTGACCGTGAGTTTCGCGTGGTACTGCCCGTTGTCGGAGTAGGTGTGAGACGGCTTGGCCTCGGTGGAGTCGGTGGTTCCGTTGCCGTCGAAGTCCCACGCGTAGGTCAGCGCGTCGTTCTCCGGATCGGTCGAGCCGGTGCCGTCGAACTGGACCGCCAGCGGGCTGTGCCCGGAGGTCTTGTCCACGGTGATGTTCGCCGTGGGGGACTTGTCACCCGGTGCGTACTCCAGCTTGTACAGAGCCGCGTCGAGTGACCCGCCGAACCAGTTGCTGCCGTAGTCCAGGACGTACAGGGAACCGTCCGGGCCGAAGTCGGCGTCGATCGGCTCCTTCAGCTGCGACCAGTCCTGGCCGTCGGTGAGCGTCTCGATGGACTGGATCGCGCCCTTGCCGTCCATCGTGATCGGCTTGATCCAGTGCGCGCCGAACTCGTAGGGGAAGAACTTCCCGTCGTAGGAGGCGGGGAACTTCGCCGGGGAGTCCAGCTTCTTGTCGAAGTGGTAGACGGGGCCGCCCATCGGCGCGCCCTCGCCGCCCAGCTGCGGGAACTGCGGGTTGCCCGCGTAGTGGTTGGCGATCCAGGCGGGTTGCGCGGGCGGCAGGTCCCGCAGGCCGGTGTTGTTGGGCGAGTCGTTCTTCGGGTGCGCGCAGTCGAACGGCGGACCGGCGGTGCCGGTCGCGAAGTCGTACCGCCGGTACGGCGTGTTCTCGCCGATGCACAGCGGCCACCCGAAGTTGCCGGGCTTGGCGATCCGGTCGAACTCGACCGTGTTCTCCGGTCCGCGGTTCGGGTCCGCGTTCTGCGCGTCCGGGCCGTAGTCGGCGAGGTACACCACGCCGGACCTGCGGTCCACGGTGAACCGGAACGGGTTGCGGAAGCCCATCGCGTAGATCTCGGGGCGGGTCTTGGCGGTGCCCTTCGGGAACAGGTTGCCGCGCGGGATCGAGTACGACCCGTTCTTGTTCACGTGGATCCGCAGCAGCTTGCCGCGCAGGTCGTTGGTGTTGGCCGCGGACCGTTCGGCGTCGAAGGCGGGGTTCCGGGTGGACCGCCGGTCGATCGGGGCGTACCCGTCGGACTCGAACGGGTTCGAGTCGTCTCCGGCGCTCAGGTAGAGGTTGCCCTTGCCGTCGAAGTCGATGTTGCCCGCGACGTGGCAGCACATGCCGCGGTTGGTCGGACCGACCTGGAGGATCTTCTGCTCGCTGCTCAGATCGATCTTGCCGTCCGTGAACCGGAACCGGGAGAGCTGGTTGTGGCCGTAGTACGGCTGGAAGTCGGCGGCCGTGCCGTCCTCCGGCGCATCGGTCGTCGGTGTGTCCAGCTTCGGGGCGTAGTACATGTACACCCAGTGGTTCTGGGCGAACTGCGGGTCGATGGCGATGCCCTGCAGGCCGTCCTCGTCGTGCGTGTAGACGTCGAGGTGCGCGGCGACGCTCGTCACGCCGTCCTGGCTGTAGTAGACGGTGCCGTCGCGCGAATCGTGCAGGACGCTGCCGTCGGGCAGGATCGCCATCGCCATGGGCTCGCCCATCGCGTCAGGTCCCTTGGCGAGGGTGACCTGCTGGAAGTCGGCCGTGGCGGCTTTGGGCAGGGGATTGGTCGCGTGGGGCAGGGGTTTCGCCCCGGCGGTGCCGGCGCCGAGCGCGAGCCCGGCGCCGACCGCCAGCGCACATGTCGTGCGCAGTAGTCTTGACCATGGTCGGTCCACGATTTCGTCTCCGTTTCTGCGAACTCGGGGCGGGGCTGACCGCGTCCGGTCGGGCGCGCGGTGCGACGCGCGCCCGGCCGTCACTCGCATGAGCGGTCAGGCACCGCCTGTCTCGTCGGCGTCACACGGGAACCTGGTCACTCCTGCGGACATCTCGATGCCGCCGAGCAGGTGCCGGACGAAGAGCGGGTCCGTGTAGCTCTCCTTGGTGTGGCCCATGCCCGTGTACCAGGCACGCCCGCCGTCGTAGCGGTGGCACCAGCTGATCGGGTGGTCGCCCATGGCGTCGGGGCCGGGATCGTAGGAGTGCTCGTCCAGCGTCATCAGTACGCGAACGCCGGCGTCCCGTGGATTGGTCTGGTAGTTGTACCACTCGTCGAAACGGGTCCAGTGCCTCGGCAGACCCCGGTTGGAGGGCGCGCCCTGGCCGACGACGTCGACCGTCGCGTCCTGCTGCGCGGGGTGACTGAGGAAGTAGGCCCCGACGAGGTCGCGGTACCAGGGCCAGGTGTAGCCCGAGTCGGCCGCGGCGTGCACGCCGGCGTAGCCGCCGCCGTGCTCGATGTAGCGCTGGAACGCCGCCTTCTCCTCCGGCTGGTCGAGCGGATCACCGGTGGTGGAGACGAAGACGACGGTCCGGTACCGGGCGAGGTTCTGGTCGGTGAACCGGGTGGCGTCCTCGGTCGCGTCCACGGCGAAGCCGTGCTCCCGGCCCAGCTTCTGGATCGCCGCGACGCCGTCCGGGATCGAGTCGTGGCGGAATCCGGTGGTCTTGGAGAAGACCAGCACGCGGAACGACGGGGTCTCCGCGCGCGCCGCGGTCCCGGTGAGGACGAGCATCCCGATCAGTGCGCTGAGGATGGATAGCCGTTTGCCTGACATGACAGTCCTCCATGCGGAGCGTCCGGGTCATTGGCAGGTGGTGGGGGACGGCGGCGGGGCCACCGTCGCGGTGATGGCCTCCTCTCGTGATCAGCCGGTCGTCGCGGTGGGGGAGGGCCGGTGCGCGGCGGCGCCGGCCGCGCCCTCCACGACGGTCCAGGCGCCGTGGCCGGCGGCGCTGCGCGTGACGGCGGAAAGGACCCGCTGCACCTGCAGGCCGTCCGCGAACGACGGTTCGGGGTCGGTGCCGGAGGCGATCGCCTCCACGAAGTCCTTCACCTCGTGGGTGAAGGTGTGCTCGTACCCGAGTACGTGGCCCGGCGGCCACCAGGCACCGGCGTACGGGTGGCCCGGTTCGGTCACGAGGATCCGGCGGAAGCCCGCGGTGCCGGGGTCCTCGGTGTGGTCGTAGAAGGACAGCTCGTTCATCGACTCCAGGTCGAAGGCCAGGCTGCCGGCCGACCCGTTGATCTCCAGGCGCAGCACGTTCTTGCGTCCCGTCGCGAAGCGGGTGGCCTCGAAGGACGCGAGGGCACCGCCGGACATCCGGCCGGTGAACAGCGCGGCGTCGTCGACGGTCACCTGCCCACGCCGGTCGTCGCCGTCCACGGTGGCGCCCAGCCCCGCCGAGGTCTCCGCGATGGGGCGTTCCTTGATGAAGGTCTCCAGCAGCGCGCTGACGCCGATGAGCCGGTCGCCGGTGACATACTGGGCGGCGTCGATGATGTGGGCGCCGATGTCGCCGAGCGCGCCCGATCCGGCCTTGTCGGCGTCCAGCCGCCAGACCAGGGGGAAGTCCGGGTCGACGATCCAGTCCTGCAGGTACTGGGCGCGGACGTGGCGGATGGTGCCGAGCCGGCCTTCGAGGACGAGGCTGCGGGCCAGTGCCAGGGCCGGGACTCTCCGGTAGTTGAAGCCCACCATGGCCCGCACGCCGTTCGCGGCCGCGCGCCCGGCGGCCTCCACCATCGCGGTCGCCTCGGCGACCGTGTTGGCGAGCGGCTTCTCGCACAGCACGTGCTTGCCGGCGTCGAGCGCCGCGATCGCGATCTCGGCGTGCGTGTCACCGGGCGTGCAGATGTCCACGACGTCCACGTCGTCGCGGCGGATCAGCTCACGCCAGTCGGTCTCGGCCGATGCCCATCCGAGCCGCTCCGCGGCCGCGGTCGCCTGCTCTCTCGACCGGCCGGCGAGCGCCACCATCGCGGGCGTGAGCGGCAGGTCGAAGAACGCGGCGGTGTTCCGCCAGGCCTGGGAGTGCGCACGCCCCATGAAGGCGTAGCCGACCATGCCGACCCCGAGCGTCGGCCTGCTTGCGTGCGACATGGGTATCGCCGTCCTCTTCCGTGGTCAGTGCCGAGTCGAACCCCCGGCGACATCGCCCCGCCCCGCCCCGATCGGGCGGGACGTCCTTCTCACTCGAACGCGAACGGGAGATATGTGTCGACGTTCTGTTTGGTCACGACCGCGGAGAACAAGGTGACCGAGGAGGGCAGCTCCTGCTCCGCGAGGTCGCTCATGATCTTGCTCTGCCCGAGCAGCCGGGCCACCCGGATCGCGGACGCGGCCATCGTCGGCGGGTAGAGCACCGTGGCCTTGAGCACGCTGTCGTCCTTCTTGATCGCGTCCATCGCGCTCTTGGACCCCGCGCCGCCGACCATGAAGAAGTCCGTGCGGCCGGCCTGCCGGATCGCCTGGAGCGCGCCGACGCCCTGGTCGTCGTCGTGGTTCCACAGCGCGTCGAACTTCGGGTGCGCCTGGAGCAGCTCCGCCATCCGCGCCTGGCCGGTCTGCACGTTGAACTCCGCCGACGCCCGGCCGACCTTCTTGATCTGCGGATAGTTCTTCAGCGCGTCGTCGAAGCCCTTGGAGCGCTCCTGCGTCAGCGGGAGCGTGTCGATCCCGGCCAGCTCGACCACGGAGCCCTTGCCGCCGAGCCGCTGGCCGATGTAGTTCCCGGCGTTCAGGCCCATGCGGTAGTTGTCGCCGCCGATCCAGGTCCGGTACGCCTGGGCGGTGTCGAAGACGCGGTCGAGGTTGACGACCGGGATGCCGGCGTCCATCGCCTTGCGGGCGGTCGGCGTCATCTGCTTGCCGTCGGCGGGCAGGATGATCAGGACGTCGACCTTCTGGTTGATCAGCGTCTGGATCTGGCTCGCCTGCTGGGCGGCGTCGTTCGAGCCTTCGGTGATCTTCAGGTCGACGTCGGAGTACCTCCCGGCCTCCTTCTTGGCCTGCTCGTTGATGGCGTTCAGCCAGCCGTGGTCGGCCTGCGGGCCGGCGAACCCGACGGTGACCTTCTTGCCGGGCTTGTCGTTGGCGCCGCCCGCCGACGCCGCGGCCGGCGCCTTCGCCTCAGGCTCGGCGTTGCTGGTGCAGGCGGCGGCGAGCGCGCCCGCCCCGGCAAGGGTGCCGCTCAGCAGGAAACCGCGGCGGCGAACGTCTCTCGCTTGGCTCGAAGTCATGACAGTCCTTTCGGCACCGGGTGTGCAAGGGGGGAGGCGGCGAGGTGGTCAGGAGGCACCGGACCCGGCTCGACGTTCGGCGAGTAGCCGTTGGAACAGCACCGCGATCACGATGATCACGCCCTTGGCGATCTGCTGTGTCGCGGTCGTGAGGTTGTTGAGGGTGAAGATGTCGTTGATCGTGGTGAAGACGAGCACGCCGAGCACCGAGCCGATCAGCGTGCCGCGTCCGCCGCTGAGGAGCGTTCCCCCGATGATCACCGCGGCGATGGCGTCGAGTTCGTACAGGTTGCCGTTGGCGGAGGTCCCGCTGCTGGTCATGATGATCAACATGATGCTGGCGATCCCGCAGCACAGACCGGACACGACGTACAGCAGCAGCGTGTGCAGCCGCACGTTGAGGCCGGCGAGCCGGGAGGCCTCCGGGTTGCCGCCGATCGCGAACGTCCGGCGGCCGTACGTCGTGCGGTTCAGCACGATCCAGCCCAGGACGACGACCACCGCGAAGATGATCACCAGTGGCGGGATCCTGCCGAACAGGAAGTGGTCCTTGTAGCCGAGGTTCACCAGTCCCTGGTTGTCGGAGTTGAGCGTCTGGGTGTGCCCACCGGAGATGTTGATCGCCAGGCCCCGGGCGGAGGCCAGCATCGCGATGGTCGCGATGAACGCCACGAGCCGGCCGTACGCGATGATCAGACCGTTGACCAGGCCGCAGCCGACACCCACCGCGAGCGCGCAGAAGATCACGCCACCGGTGCCGTAGACCTGGGTGGCCTTGGTCGTCGCCCATACGGTCGCGAGCGCCACGATGGCCCCCACCGACAGGTCGATCCCGCCGCCGATGATGACGAAGGTCATCCCGACGGTGATCACACCGATGACCGACGCGAGGGTCAGGATCACGACGACGTTGTCATAGGTCAGGAACTCCGCCGGCCGGGTCAGCGCGCCCACCGCGAACAGCACGACCAGCACGCCGATCAGGCCGACGTTGCGCAGCTCGCCGAGGCGGAACCGGCCGAGCCCGCGGGCGCCCGCCTCGGCGGCCTCCGCCTCGACGCGGCTCCGCTCGTCGGCCGGCGGCGGCCCGGCGGCGGAGCTCGTCACCGGGTCCTCCGGCGCCTCAGGGTGTTCGTCCGCGCGTACGCCGTCCGGGCCGCTCATAGATCGCTTCCTTCCATGACGAGGTCGAGGACCTTGGGTTCGTCGAGCTCCCGTGCGTCGCAGTCACGGAGGGTCCGGCCCTTCCGGATCACCAGTACGCGGTCGGCCAGGCCGAGCACCTCGGGGATCTCGCTGGAGACCAGCACGATCGCCACGCCCGAGTCGGCGAGCCGCCGGATGAGGGCGTACAACTCGGCGCGAGCCCCGACGTCGACGCCGCGCGTCGGCTCGTCCAGCAACAGCAGCCGGCAGTCCTTCAGCAGCCATCGGGCGAGGAGGGCCTTCTGCTGGTTTCCGCCGGACAGCGTCCGCACCGGGCGCCGCGGGTCGCGGGGCCGGATGTCGAGGCCGCTCACCTCGCGGTCGGCGTCCGCGAGCTCGCGCCTCCGGTCCATCCAGCCCAGGCGCGAATAGCGGCGCAGGGACGCGATGCTGACATTGCCGGCGACGCTGTCGAGCATGAGCAGCCCCTGCGACTTGCGCTCCTCGGGGGCGAGTCCCATGCCGGCGCGCACCGCGGCGACGACGCTTCCCGTACGCACCGGCCTGCCGTCGAGGAACACGCGGCCCGCCGAGGGGCGCCGCGCGCCGTACACCGTCTCGAGGATCTCCGACCGGCCCGCGCCCACCAGTCCGGCGAGGCCGACGATCTCCCCGGCGCGCACCGAGAACGACAGGTCGGAGAACACGCCGGGCAGCGACAGGCCCTCGACACGCAGCGCCTCCGGCGCCTCCGCGCTCGCCTCGGCCGCCGGCCGCGGCGGGAACACGTACTCGAACCGGCGCCCGGTCATGTGCGCCACCAGCGTGGCCGTCGGCGTCGTACGGGCGGGCAGGCCGACCGCCACCGTACGGCCGTCCTTCAAGACGGTGACCTTGTCACCGATCTCGCGGATCTCGTCCAGCCGGTGCGAGATGTAGATCACCGCGACGCCGGCCGCGGTGAGCTGGCGGATGACGCGGAAGAGGTTCTTGACCTCGTCGTGCGCGAGTGCCGCCGACGGCTCGTCCATGACGATGAGCCGGGCGTCGTACGACAGGGCGCGCGCCATGCTGACGATCTGGCGCGCCGCCGCGGACAGCCGCCCGACCTCGGCGGACGGGGAGATCTCGCCGTGCCCGAGCCGGGCGAGCAGGGCGCGCGCGGCGCGGTTCATCTCACCGCGGCGGGTGAAGCCGAGCCTCGCCTGCTCATGGCCGAGGAAGATGTTCATCGCGACCGAGAGGCCGTCGACGAGGTCGAGTTCCTGGTAGATGGTCGCGATGCCGAGCCGCAGGGCCGCGGTCGGCCCGGCCGGCTCCGCCATCTCGGCACCGCGCCAGACGATGTCGCCGGAGTCGGGTCGGTGCGCGCCCGACAGCACCTTCACGAGCGTCGACTTGCCGGCGCCGTTCTGGCCGAGAAGGCAGTGGACCTCGCCCTCGCGTACCTCCAGGTCGACTCCGTCGAGCGCCCGGACGCCGGGAAACTCCTTCACGATGCCGCGCATGACGAGCAGCCGCGGTTCGGGCATCGGCTCTCCTGTACCGGCGGGGATCCCGCCTATGTGGCCGAGAAGATGTGGTCGCTGATGAGCCGGGTCGCCCCGAGAACCCCGGCGGTGTCCCCGAGTTCGGAAAGCACGATCGGAAGGTTCCCCGTCGCCAGTGGCGGGGAGCGGCGGTAGACGACGCCGCGGATCTCCGCGAGCAGGACGTGCCCGAGGCCCGCGACGCCACCGCCGATGACGACCAGGCCGGGGTTGAAGAAGCTGATGAGCCCGGCGAGTACCTGCCCGACGCGCCGGCCGCCCTCACGGACCATGCGCACCCCAACCGGGTCGCCGGCCGCCACGGCGTCGGCGACGTCGAGGGCGGTCAGCGCGCCCGCCTGCTCCAGGCGCTGCGCGAAGAACGCCGAGCGCCCCGACCGCGCCGCCGCGAGGGCGTCTCGCGCGAGCGCGGCACCGCTGAAGTACGCCTCCAGGCAACCGGTGTTCCCGCACACGCACGTCGGCCCGTTGTCGTCGACCCGGATGTGCCCGATGTCGCCGGCGCTGCCGGACATCCCGCGGTAGATCCGGCCGTCGACCACGATCCCGCAGCCGACGCCCGTACCGATCTTGACCAGCAGGAAGTCCTCCGCCGACCGGGCCAGGCCGGAGTGCACCTCGCCCAGCGCCATGAGGTTCACGTCGTTGTCGACGAGCACGGGGCAGCCGAGCTTCTGACTGATCACCTCGCGCACCGGGAAGCGATCCCACCCGGGCATGATCGGTGGTACCACCGGCACACCCTCGCGGAAGCTCACCGGGCCGGGCACGCCGATCCCGGCGCCGTGGATCTCATCGACCAGTCCCTGGCCGCGCAGCTTGCCGAGGAGGTCGAGGACGCGGTCGAGAACGACGTCGGGACCTTCGCGCACGTTGCACGGCATGGACACGTGGCCGAGGATCTCCAGTCCGCCGTCGGTGACCGCGACGTCGATCGAGGTGGCGCCGATGTCGACGCCGATCAGCCGCAGATGCCGCGACAGCCGCACGATGTTCGACCGCCGCCCGCCGCGAGACGCCGCGAGACCGGCCGGCTCGACGAGTCCGAGCTCGACGAGGCGGTCGAGCTCCACGGCGAGCTTGGAACGGGAGAGGTGAACGACGTCGCCGAGCTCGGCCCGCGACCGCGCCCCGTCGTCACGCAGCAGACGCAACAGCCGTGTCTGGTGCACGTTCTCCGGCCGCGCCGTCATCCGCATCACGCCGTCCTCCCGGGGGGTACGGCGCGAACGTATCCGACTTTGTTGAGAGCGGGGAGGCCTATGTCCTGATACGGCCAAACTTTCTCCTCAGTGAAGACAAAGGCCCTCAACCTTGGAAAACGGGCACCCGGAAGAGGGGGACCACGGCCGTCGCGCCGGTGCCCGACACTCGCCGCGCGCCGCGGGAACGTCAGCACCACCACCCACTCCTCAGCGCGCGCCGGGAGAACGGTCGGCCGGGCGCCGTGACGAAGGCGCCGGGAGGCCGGACCGGAGGTCACGGTGAGTGCGGACCGGAGTCGGTCCCCGGGTTCTTCCTCGTGCCGAGGTCGAGGCGCTGCCGGTCGTGAAGAGGCTTGGGCATGCGGACACGGTCGCCGGAGTCGACCGGCCTGGCGGTGATGCGGGCCTGCGGACGGTCACCTGCGCGGCGGCGGTGCTTCGCCTCTCAGGAGGCGGAGAACACGTGGTCGCTGATGAGCCGGGTCGCCCCGATCACCCCGGCGGTGTCCCCGAGTTCGGAGAGCACGATCGGCAGGTTCCCGGTCGCGAGTGGCGCCGACCGCTGGTAGACCACACCGCGGATCTCCGCGAGCAGCGTGTGGCCGAGCCGGGAGACGCCGCCGGCGATGACGACCAGGCCGGGGTTGAAGAAGCTGATGACGCCGGCGAGTACCTGCCCGACCCGCCGGCCGCCCTCCCGGATCAGGCGGATGGCGGCGGCGTCGCCGGCCGCCGCCGCGGCGGCCAC